>NZ_JAGWCX010000004.1:0-86763 GCF_020657775.1 Clostridioides sp. ZZV14-6345
TAAAGTTAAAATAAGTACTTATTTTAACTTTATACTTAATATTTAATTATACATATTTTTTTAGTACTATTGTAGCATTATGTCCACCAAATCCTAAAGAATTTGATAGTGCATATCTAATATTTTTTTCTTTACCTTGATTTGGAACATAATCTAAGTCCAAATCTTCTCCAACTTCTTGTATGTTTATAGTTGGAGGTACAAAATTATCTTCTATACTCATAGCACAAACAACAGCTTCTATAGCACCTGATGCTCCTAGTAAGTGACCAGTCATAGATTTAGTTGATGATACACATAAATCATATGCCTTTTCTCCAAATACAGTCTTTATAGCCATAGTTTCATACAAATCATTGTAATAAGTTGAAGTACCATGAGCATTTATATAATCTACTTCTTCTAATGGAACATTTCCATCTTCCAAAGCCATATTCATAGATCTGGCTGCTCCCTCTCCATTTTCAGCCGGAGTTGTCATATGATATGCATCAGCAGTTAAACCATATCCAACTACTTCTGCATATATTTTAGCACCTCTCGCTAAAGCATGTTCCAAATCTTCTAATATAACGATACCTGCTCCTTCTCCCATTACAAAACCATCTCTGTCTTTATCAAATGGTCGTGATGCAGTTTTAGGATCATCATTTCTAGTTGACATAGCCTTCATATTACAGAATCCGGCAAAAGCAAGACCTGTTACAGCAGCTTCAGAACCCCCAGCTACCATAATATCTGCATCACCTCTTTGTATAACCTTAAAAGCATCACCTATTGAATGAGTCCCTGATGCACAAGCTGTACACACATTAGTATTAGGTCCTTTTGCGCCTAAAAATATTGAAACTTGACCAGCTGCCATATTTCCTATCATCATAGGTACAAAAAGTGAGCTTACTCTTTTATTTCCTTTTTCCAAAAGAATTTTATGCTGAGTTTCTATTGCTTCAACTCCACCTATTCCAGAACCTATTATAACACCAACACGCTCTCTATCAACTTTATCTAAATCAAGATTTGCATCTTTAACTGCTAATTTTGCAGATACTATTGCAAATTGAGCAAATTTATCTAATCTCTTCAATTCTTTTTTGCTTATATATTCTTCTGGATGAAAATTCTTAACTTCTCCTGCTATCTGAGTTTGATACGTACTAGCATCGAAATTAGTTATTTTATCTATACCAGATACTCCAGATTTTATATTGCTCCAGAACTCCTCTTTTCCCGTTCCCAACGGTGTAACACATCCAAGTCCTGTTATTACTACTCTTTTCTTCATCGGATACCTCCACTTTTTTTAAAGCTCGACTATTTATTAGCTTCTATATACTTAACTATATCTCCTATAGATTTGAAGTTTTCTGCTTCTGTATCTGGTATTTCTATACCAAATTCATCTTCAAGTGCCATTATTATTTCTACTGCATCTAATGAATCTGCTTCTAAATCCTTCATTAGTGATGTTTCCATAGTTATTTCTTTATCTTCTACTCCTAATTGCTCTATTATTATTTCTACAACTTTATTAAACATTGTGTACCTCCTAAGATTTTTTATTTTAATAGATTTCTCTACTTTTTAAATTATTATTTTTTATTATTGCATTACCATTCCACCATCTACATTTATTACTTGTCCTGTTATATAACTTGACATATCACTAACTAAAAATGCTACGGCATTGGCTACATCTTCTGGTTTACCATAAGACTTCTTTGGTATGTTTGCTAGTGTTGATTCTTTTACATCATCACTTAGTACTTTAGTCATATCTGTTTCTATAAATCCAGGTGCTACTGCATTTATATTTATATTTCTTGATGCCAATTCTCTTGCAGAAGCTTTTGTAAATCCAATTACACCTGCTTTTGATGCACAATAATTAGCTTGTCCTGCATTACCCATAATTCCAACTACTGAAGTCATATTTATTATTCTTCCATACTTCTTTTTCATCATAGGTTTAGTAACTGCTTTTGTACAATTAAATACACCTTTTAAGTTTATATCTATAACTCTATCAAAATCTTCTTCTTTCATTCTCATAAGCAAACCATCTTTAGTTATACCTGCATTATTAATCAATATATCAATTTTTCCAAATTCTTTTACAACAGAATCTATCATTTGATTCACTTCATCAGATTTAGACACATCACATTTTATAGAAGTACACTTTACACCCATGTCTTCTATTTCATTTTTAGTTTTTAGTGCTTCATCTTCTTTAGAAGTATAATTGATTACTACATCAGCTCCAAAAGATGCTAGTTTTTTTGCTATTTCTTTTCCTATACCCCTAGAGCCACCAGTAACAACTGCTACTTGTCCTGTAAGATTTATCATTATATCTCTCCATTTCTATAAATTTGTACAAATTCATTAAGAGAATCTATACCATCTATATTATAAATATTGACACTTACTTTTTTATTAGAAGCTATCTTCTTGATAAATGCTTTTAAAGTTTTTCCAGATCCCATTTCTATAAAAGTATCATATCCATCATTTAAAAGTCTTTCTATAGAGTCTTCCCAAAGAACAGATGAACTTACTTGTTTTATAAGTAGGTCTTTACCTTCATTTTTATAGTAATCTGCATTTACATTTGCCACTACATCAACTTTAGGTTTAGTTATGTTAACTTTTTCTAACTCACCAGCTAATTTTACTCCT
This sequence comes from Clostridioides sp. ZZV14-6345, assembly GCF_020657775.1. Taxonomy (NCBI): domain Bacteria; kingdom Bacillati; phylum Bacillota; class Clostridia; order Peptostreptococcales; family Peptostreptococcaceae; genus Clostridioides; species Clostridioides sp. ZZV14-6345. The sequence continues at coordinate 2,683 of NZ_JAGWCX010000004.1, forward strand.
GCTTCTTTTAACATTGACGAGTGAAAAGGTCCACTTACATTTAATTTAACTGCTCTTTTTGCTCCTGCTTCTTTGCATTTTACCATTGCTTCTTCTATCTTTTCATTTTCACCAGATATAACTATTTGTCCAGGAGAATTGTAATTTGCTACTTCTACAATACCTCCTTGTATATCTTTAACTACATCTTCAAGTACACGTCTATCTAGACCTAATATTGCTGCCATGGCTCCAACACCTGTTGGAACTGTTTCTTGCATAAACTTACCTCTTTTTTTAACTAAACATACAGCATCTTTAAAGTCAATTGCATCTGCTGCAACCAATGCACTATACTCTCCTAAAGATAAACCCAAACATGCACTATATTTTAAATCTATTTGAGCTTGTACTGCTTTTAATACTGCTACACTATGTGTAACCATAGCAGGTTGAGTATTTTCAGTTTTAGAAAGTTCTTCACCATTTCCGTTAAACATAAGATTTTTTAAGTCCATTTTTAAGGCTTCATTAGCCTCATCTATTACACTTTTAGCAACATCATTATTTTCATATAAATCCTTGGCCATACCTACATATTGAGCTCCTTGACCAGGAAATACTAGTGCAACTTTTCCCATCTTGCTCCTCCTGATTTACAGTTCTATTGTTGGCATAATCTCTTTTGCTTGATTTACCATAGTTTCTATAATTTCTTTACAAGGTGTTATTTCTCTTACCATAGCAGCACTTTGACCTGCCATAAATGAACCTCTTTCTATGTCTCCATCTACTGTTGCAAATCTTAAAGCTCCTGTACCTTTTTTATCCAATTCTTCAGGAGTAGCTCCATTTTGTTCCATCTTTAAAAATTCTTTCGATAATTTATTTTTTAATGTTCTTACTGGATGACCAGTACTTCTTCCTGTTACAATTGCATCTCTATCTTTTGCTTTTAGTACTAAATTTTTATAGTTTGAATGTACAGAACATTCTTCACTACAAATAAATCTAGTTCCTACTTGAACTGCACTAGCACCTAATGCAAATGAAGCAACAATTCCCCTACCATCTACAATTCCTCCAGCAGCTATTACAGGTATGCTTACAGCATCAGCAACTTGTGGAACTAAAACCATAGTAGTAAGTTCTCCTATATGTCCTCCACCTTCAGTTCCTTCTGCTATTACTGCTGTAGCTCCTAGCTTTTCCATTCTTTGTGCCAAAGCTATTGTAGGTACTACAGGAATAACCTTTGTCCCAGCTTCTTTTAATCTATCCATATATTTTGCAGGATTTCCAGCACCAGTAGTAATAACTTGAACTTTTTCTTCTATAATTAAGTCAATTATATCATCAACAAATGGTGACATAAGCATTACATTTACCCCAAAAGGTTTATCTGTTAACTTTTTGCACTCAACAATTTCTTTCTTTATAGCTTCTTTTGGTGCGTTTCCTGCTGCTATTATTCCAAGCCCTCCTGCATTAGATACAGCACTTGCTAATGATGCAGTAGCTACCCATGCCATTCCCCCTTGGATAACTGGGTATTTTATATTTAATATTTTGCAAATTTTATTCATACAATTCTCCTTCACTTGAAATCATAAAAGTAAACTTTTTATTGTTAATCAACCTTATTTTCTATATAAAGTTAATGTTATTAATTAAAGCATCTTAGATATTTTATACTATAAAGTCCACTTGACAACTGAAGCCCCCCAAGTTAGACCTCCACCAAAGCCAACTAAAACTACATTATCGCCTTTTTTAATTTTTCCTTCTCTATAAGCTTCATCTAACGCTACTGGTATAGATGCAGCAGACATATTTCCATACTTATTTATGTTTACATAGACTTTTTTCATATCAAGTTCTAACCTCTTAGAAGAAGCTTGTATGATTCTTATGTTAGCTTGGTGTGGTACTAAATAGTCTATATCAGTTGTATTTAAATTTGCTTTTTCAAGAGCTATTAAAGAAGCTTCTGCCATCTTTCTAACTGCAAATTTAAACACATCACTACCTGCCATTTCTATTGTATGTAGATTGGCTTCTACAGTCTCTTTACTTGCTTTAAGTCTTGAACCTCCTGCAGGTACTTTTAAACAATCTTTTCCTTTACCATCAGAACCCATATGTGCAGATAGTATTCCACCTTCACTTACTGGTCCAATAACAGCAGCTCCAGCACCATCTCCAAATAATACTGCTGTTGTTCTATCATCATAATTTAAAAACTTAGAACAAGTTTCTGCTCCTATTACAAGTACGTTTTTATAACAACCAGTTTCCACAAATTGCTTTGCAATAGTTACTCCATATACAAATCCAGAACAAGCTGCTGATATATCAAATGCAGTAGCATTTACTGCTCCAATTAAATCTTGTACTATACATGCAGTTGAAGGCAAAGACATATCAGGAGTAATTGTTGCTAATATAATCAACTCTATATCCTCTACATTTAACTTTGCACATTCTATAGCTTTTAAAGCAGCTTTAGATGCTAGGTCAGAAGTTGCTTCAGACTCTTTGGCAAATCTTCTTTCCTTAATACCAGTTCTAGTACTTATCCACTCATCTGATGTATCCATTATCTTTTCGAAGTGAAAATTATCATATGATTGCTCAGGTAGATAACTTCCTACTCCCAATATTCCAGCCTTTGTATTCATTATATATTAAACCTCCAAAACGAGTTTACTCATCTTCGTTATTTTTATTTTCTTCATTATATTTGCTTATAAATTGATTAATATCTTCAACAACTTTTCCTTTTGAAAATTTTATTCCTTGGTTTATAGCATTTTTTATAGCTTTAGCATCAGAACTACCATGAGCTTTTATAACTCCTCCATTTAAACCTAAAAGTGGAGCTCCTCCATACTCAGAATAATCTATAAAGCTCTTTAATTTTCTTAAATCATCCTTTATAAGTAATGCTCCTATTTTACTTTTTGTACTTGCCATAAAAGTTTCCTTTATAAGACTCATAACTGAAAGAGCTACACCTTCAGCAGATTTAAGTAATATATTACCTGTAAATCCATCACATATGATTATATCTGTGTATGCATTTATAACTTCTCTAGCTTCTACATTCCCTATAAAATTTAAATCTAATTTTTTAATTTCTTCATATGACTTTTTAACTAAATCATTGCCTTTGCCTTCTTCTAGTCCAACATTTGCTAATGCTACCTTAGGATTTTCAAGACCTAAAACTTTTCTTGAATAAATATTACTCATAGCTGCAAATTCTACTAGATTTTTAGGTTTACAATCTGCATTTGCGCCACAGTCTGCTATAAGTGTCATTCCTCGCTTTACATTCGGTATTGCTGAGCATAAGCAAGGTCTATCGATTCCTTTTATTCTACCAACAACAAATAATCCACCAGCAAGCAAGGCTCCTGTATTTCCAGCTGATATTATAGCATCTGCCTTTCCTTCTTTTACAAGATTTAATGCTACTACCATAGATGAATCTTTTTTACTTCTTATAGCCTTTACTGGTTTATCTTCATTTTCTATAATCTCAGTAGTATGAACTATCTCTAGTTTATTTCTATCAAATTCATAATTTGAAAATTCCTTTTCTAATAAATCTTTATCTCCTGTGATTATTAAATCAACTTGATATTCTTTTATAGCATTTACTGCGCCTTCTACATTAGATTTAGGTGCATTATCTCCACCCATTCCATCGATTACTATTTTCATAATTTCCCTCCTAATCTAATTCTTCAAAGATAAATTTCCCTCTAAATATTTGCTCTTGAGCTTTATTATTGATAACAACTTTTACATAGTGTTTTTTATCTATATTTCTATACACTTCTGCTTTTGCTATAAGCCTATCTTGTTGTTCTATCAATTTAAAACTTTTTACATTTGCAACTCTCATAATAACTTTAGGTGCATCTATTATAGCCATTGCCAATGAATCTGCTAGAGAAAATATATACGTATCTTTTAAAGTATTAGTCTTAGAGTAAATCATGTCTTGTGTAACTTCTAACATAGATATACCTAATCGCCCTACAGATAAATCAATGATTTCTCCTGTAATTTCCTTTACTCCTAAAGTCTTTACTTTTGAACTCTGAGTTTCTGCTATTGATTTTACTCTTTCTCTTAGCTCTGGTATGTTTAGACTCATTCTATCTAATCTTATAGTCTGTATACTTACATCAAACAGACTTGATAATTCTTCATCAGTATAAAAAGGATCCGTCTTTAGCATATCTATAAGCTCTTTTTGTCTTTGGGCTTTACTTTTCTTTTTCATGTTCCCTCCAAATTTTATAGCTGTAATTAGTACCAGCTACTAATAGTAGTATATAGTAACACACAAAAATTTTCAATACTTATATTATTATTTTTCTATTTTTTAATATGCATAAAATCCACTTATTTCTCTAGTAAATCATCTTTTTTTTTATATGTACAAAAAAAACATGTAGAGTATACTCTACATGTTTTTTAGAAGCTATTACTTAGACACAACTTCTTTACCTTTATAATATCCACAGTCTGGACACACTCTATGTGGTAATTTTGGCTCATGACATTGTGGGCAACTTACAAATCCTGTTGCTTCCATCTTTGAGTTAGCTGCTCTTCTCATTTTTGTGTTTGATTTAGACGTTTTACGCTTTGGTACTGCCATTTACGCCACCTCCTTAGTCAAATTTAATTAAATAAATCTTTTAATTTAGCAAAACGAGGATCTATGTATTCCTCATCGTTTGTAATTTCACTGCAAGAACACTCTTCTTCATTTAAGTTTGCCCCGCATACTTGACAAAGACCTTTACAGTTTTCACTACAAAGAACTTTATGAGGTACATTAAAATCTAATGTCTGTTCTATTATATCAATAAGGTCGATTTCTTCACCATCGAATATAAAAGGATCAAATTCCTCAAATTCATCTTCATCATAATCTTCTTCTTTTACTAAAAAACCTTGTATAGAATACTCTAGTGGTATTTCTACTTGTTTAAGACATCTTGAACAATTGTCAACAATTGTAAAATTGACATCTACATCTAGATATAAACCTTTATTAGTCTTTGACACTTTCCCTTTTAAATTTACAGGTGATACTAATTTGTAAATCTCATCACAATAACTAATAGTATCAATTTTTTCACAAAAATTCAAGTCTATTTTGTCAGTTTCTTTTCTATTTATTTTTTCTATGCTAACTTTCATTAAGTTCACCTCAACATATCACCAAATTTATTATACAAATCTAGCATTTGTTTGTCAAGTATTTTTACTTGATAGGCATCAGTTTACTTAAATTATTTTACTAATCTTAATGTATCTCTAGCTATCATTAATTCTTCATTAGTTGGTATTAAAAGCATTTTTACTTTAGAATCAGCAGTAGATATTACTGTTTCTTTTCCTCTAACATCATTAGCTTCTTTATCTAATTTCATTCCTAAAAACTCCATATTAGAAGCGATGTCTGCTCTTATAGCCTTTCCATTTTCACCAACACCTGCAGTAAATACTACGACATCCAATCCATTCATCTCAGCAGCATAAGCACCTATATATTTTTGCACTTTTTTAACATAAGCTTCTAGTGTTGCTTGAGCTCTTTCATCTCCATTTTTAGCTGCATCTTCTATATCTCTGAAGTCACTAGAAATTCCAGTCATTCCATATACTCCAGATTCTTTGTTCATTAATTTATCTAATCCATCAGCATCTAAACCTTCTTTTCTCATTAAGAAAGGTAATATAGCTGGGTCTATATCTCCACATCTAGTTCCCATTATTAATCCTTCTAATGGAGTGAATCCCATAGATGTATCTACACATTTTCCACCATCAACAGCAGCTATAGAAGCACCATTTCCTAGGTGACAAGTTACTATTTTTAAATCTTTTATATCTTTTCCTAATATCTCTGCTGCTCTTTGAGATACATAGTTATGAGAAGTTCCGTGGAATCCATATCTTCTTACCCCATACTTAGTATATAACTCATGAGGTAAACCATATAAGTATGAAGATTTAGGCATTGTTTGATGGAAAGCAGTATCAAATACTCCTACCATTGGTACATCTGGAAGTATAGCTTTACAAGCATCTATTCCCATTATGTTTGCTGGATTATGAAGTGGAGCTAAATCTATACATTCTTTTAAAGCTTCTTCTACTTCTGGAGTTATTACTACTGAAGTTGCAAATTTTTCTCCAGCATGCACAACTCTATGTCCTACTGCATCTATTTCTTTCATTTCTTTAACTGCACCAAATTCTGGATGAGCAACAGCTTCTAAAACTAATGCTATTGCATCTTTGTGGTCCTTCATTGGTTGTTCAACAATGTATTTATCATCTCTACCTGCTTTTTCATGTTTTAGTATAGAACCTTCTATTCCTATTCTCTCAACTAATCCTATACATAAAACTTCTTCATTACTCATATCTATTAATTGATATTTTAATGAAGAACTCCCACAGTTTAATACTAATATTTTCATTATTATTTCCTCCTTAGATTTTTTTATAAATAATATGTAATAAGTTTTGATTTGTAATAAATGTCTAAATAAACCTCTATCTTTTATTATTTTGTATAGATATATTATTGTATACATTAAACGATTTTCATAAATAATATATCACCTTTTAATATAAAAGTATATACTTTTTTTTTATATTATATCATATTTCTATTATGGTAAATTGTGTATTTTACTAATAATATCTTAACAAATTAACTTAATGTAGATTATTCTTTCCAATTTGCTATAATAATATAATATAAAGGTCTAATAAAGTTATTTTAATAACATTTAACTAATTTTTTACTATGTAGTATTTCTACATTTTTATAATTTTTTTTACGTTTTTTAGTTTTGTAATTAAATTTTAAAATTTATATATATTGTAATAAATTATGATATATATTAACAAAAGATAAAAGGAGTATTTTATGAATATACTTGGATTAATAGTTGAATACAACCCATTTCATAATGGACACATATATCATTTATCTAAATCTATAGAAAAAACAAGTGCAACACATACTGTGGCAATAATGAGTGGAAACTTTCTACAAAGAGGTGAACCAGCTTTATTTGATAAATATACTAGAGCAAAAATTGCTGTCGAAAATGGTGTAGACTTAGTTATAGAATTACCAACTTTATTTGCTTGCCAAAGTGCTGAAATTTTTTCTCATGGAGCTATAACAATTTTAAATTCACTAAACTGTATAAATTCTATATGTTTTGGTAGTGAAGAAGGAGATACAGAAATTCTTTATAATATCGCTGAAATTTTAGCAAATGAACCAGATGAATTTAAGTTATTTTTAAAAAAGTATTTAGATGACGGTCTGTTATTTCCAACAGCTAGAGCTAATGCACTTTTTGATTATATACATGAAAACAAAAAAAATAACTTTATAAAGAATTCTTCAAAGGAACAATTATCAAAAACATTAAATTCATCAAACAATATACTTGGAATAGAATATATAAAAAATCTCATCCATTTGAATAGCAATATAAAACCATTTACTATATCCAGAGTTCAATCAGAATATAATTCTGAAGAAATTGGTAGTAATATTTGCTCTGCTACTGCTATAAGGGCTTCACTTAAAGAAAATATAAACATTTGTCACTTAAAAAATGTTATTCCACAAAAAACTTATAATATCCTAAATAAAAAAATAGATAATGGTTTTTTACCTATGTTTGATGACTTCTTCTTTGATATTTTAAAAACAATCATACTTAGAGATATAGACACTTTAAAAGATTATTTTGAAGTAAATGAAGGCATAGAAAATAGAATCTATAAAGATATTTTTACATCTAAATCTATACATGAGCTACAGCTATCAATTAAATCTAAGCGATATACTTTAACCAAAATTAAACGAACTTTAAATAATATATTGTTAGGTATTAAAAAAAGTGATATGCAACTTGTAAAAAATATAGATACTATCCCTTATATAAGAATACTTGCTTTTAATGATAAAGGCAGAGAAATCCTAAAAGAGATAAAAAACAAATCTGAAATAGAAATAATAAACAAATTTTCAAATATATCATTTTCATTAGATAATATAATTTTTAAAACACTCATAAATTATGATATAAAATCTACAAATATATATAACTCAGTATATTATAAAAATAATAAAGACTTAATAAAAGGTCCTATGGATTTTTACACTCGTCCAATTTATGTAAAATAGATTTTTAAAATAATCTTATCTAACTTATAAAAATTATTTCATCAATATTTCATCAAAAAAATAAAACTTACTTTATCTATATACACATACCTTTAGGATGGTAACATTAACTTAAATATTATGTTGATTTACAAATTTAAGTAAATATTGCTATCCTAAAGTTTTTATAGCTTTCCTTCACCTTGTCTACTTTCTATCACTTCCGTAGTTTCTAGTACTCTAATAGCTTCTCTGATGGAAGTTCTACTTACATTCATTTGCTCAGATAATTCTCTTTCTGATAGTAATTTATCACCCTTTTTTAACTCTCCATTTAGTATTTTATATTGTATTTGCTCAATTACTTGTTCATAAACTTTTTTACTAGCTATAACTATTAAACATTTTTTCCTCCAATATGATAATCGTTGTTGTAATATATATCTATTATATATCTTAAGCCATTACATTCATATATTTTTATTACTTTTAATATAATATCTTATAACTCAAATTTATAGGTGATATTATGAAAAAAAATAAAATTATTGCTTTTTTTGCTCCAGCTATCATAGTTGGAGTTCTAGTTTTAGGCATTATCCTGCACCCAAATGAAGCTATAAAATCTGCAAGAGAGGGTTTCTCTATATGGTCTAATGTTTTAGTTCCATCACTACTACCATTTATAATTGGGGCAAACTTAATTGTTGATTTAAAAATAGTGGATATTATAGGGTTTATTATCAATCCCTTGACTAGACTTGTGTTTAATGTTTCAGGAAAGAGTGCTTTAGCTTTTGCTATATCTACAGTATCTGGTTATCCAGTAGGAGTAAGTTTGGCTTCTGAATTTAGAAGTAATAAGCAAATTTCTAAGCATGAGGCACAAAGACTTGTGTCGTTTTGTTCTACATCAGGACCTTTATTCATAATAGGTTCAGTTGGCACAGGTATGTTCCAAAATTCAAACTTAGGTTACTTAATGATTCTATGCCATTATCTAGGGACTATATTAGTTGGTCTTTTCTTTAGAAATTATGGTAATGAAAGTCTTCCAAAGACAAAATTAGATTTAAAAACAAACATAAAAAACATAATTAATATTAGGAATTCAAGTGGGAATGGTTTTTTTGTTCTATTTGGAAATGCTGTATTTAATGGAGTAAATACATTACTTACAGTTGGTGGATTTGTAATTGTTTTTTCAGTAGTATTTAAAATACTATCTCTTTTTAATGTAATCTCATTAATAGCATCAATTATATATTTACCTCTTTCATTTTTAGGTGTTAGTAAAGAACTCTGTCAAGCATTCGTAAGTGGTCTATTTGAAATCACTATAGGTTGCAATAAGGTATCTAGTATAACAAGTGCTCCAGAAATCCTAAGAGCGTCTTTAGCTAGCTTTTTGATAGGATTTAGTGGATTATCCATACTGGCTCAATGCTGTACATTTTTATCAAAAACAGACATAGACTTAAAATTATACATACTAAGCAAGTTTGCTCATGGAATTTTAGCTGCTCTCTTTATATTTATACTTTATCCAATTGCAAATTCTACGGTGTTAGTTTCTAGCTTTGCTGATACATATAATGTTATATATAATAACTTAATCTGGTTTTATTATCTCAGCTATTATGACACAATTCTTCAAATTGTAGTAATAATTTATCTAATTTCAGCTTTATTTATTGCTAAAAAGCATATGAAAAATTTATCTACAAGCGGGAAACTAATAAGATATAAAAATACTTTTTCTATTAAGAAATTCTTACGAAAAAAATAAAACTAACAATAATTGACTAAATACTTCCATTTTTTTATTATATTTGTCATAATTTTAATAACCTTTTTAATTAGTTTTACAACAAAGTTATTTCATCACAATTTTATAATTTTATTAGAAACATTTTTCAAAAAATTCTCCTTAATCACATATATCACACTTATATAAGTTTACTGGAATATTTTTCCATTATATAATATTTCATTTATATTATATAATAAATACCGACCTAAACTTACCAAATCAAACTAAGAGGAGTGGTTGAAAATGGCAACAAGACCTATAGAAATAGACGAATATAAAAAGATAATGGAACTATTACATACGGGCTTTACTTATAGTGAAAATGGCGTTGAAAAAAGATTTAGAAAAAATCCTAAAGTTGCATTGGCACTAATGTTAGAAGCTAATTTAGGTCTAAGAATATCAGATATTTTAAGATTAAAGATAGGTAATTTTAAAGGTAATATGTTGGAAATAAATGAAAAAAAGACAGGTAAATTGCAGTATAGACCAGTTAATAAAAATATAATTGAATCCATAAATGAACATGCAAGAAAGTATAATCTTAAATCAAATGACTACTTAGTAAACATAAAAACAAAAGCTATTCAAAAGCAGTTGAGGATAATTTGTAAACACTTAAATTTGTATAATATAAGCACACATAGCTTTAGAAAGCTCTATGCTACCACTCAATTTGAAAAGAGTAACAACAACTTAGAATTGGTTAAGGAACTCTTAAATCACAGTTCTGTGGCCACTACACAGCGATATATAAGGGTAACTCAGCAAGCTATCAATGAAGCCAGTGAAAATTTCTTTATTGGGTAATTATAACGTATATATTTTTCTATTATCTTATTAATTCACCAGATACTAAAAAAGTGAAGTAAAACAAAATAACTATTTTGATTTACTTCACCTTCAATTTTTATAATTCCTATATTAATACTTTAATCTATCTTCAATAACTTTTTAACTGATTTACTGTAATTATTTCTTTTTACATCTGCCAAAAATCTATCAATTTCATGCTCTGACTTTGCATTTACAAAAATCGCTAGTTCTTCGTTATCTATGATATCATAGCTATTTATGTATTTATCTAAACATTTTAAAATCCCATCTTTATTATATTCACTAAATCTAACTACAGCACTACATTCATCTTCTATAAGACCACTTAAATCCAGTTTCCCTTTTGAAAAAGACTTTATATTGGAACTTCTATTATCTATTATATCTATAATATCAGCATAAACAGCACTACCTGTTGCACCCCTTCCAGCTCCCTTACCTACAAAAGAAAGTTCACCTACTGAGTCGCCCACTAAAATAACTACGTTGAACTCATTATCTATCTTTGAAAGCATATTATTATTATCCACTAATGCTGGTCTAATAAATCCACTTACTTCTCCTGATTCATACTTACTTCTAGCAACCAATTTTATCTTACAATTTAATTTTTTTGCATATTCTATATCTTTTTCATCTATTAAAGTTATTCCTTCTAATAACAAATCTTTCCAATATACTATTTTCCCATAAGATAAAGTAGACAGTATAGATAATTTTCTAGCACTATCGTATCCTAAAACATCTGCATCTGGATTAGCTTCTGCAAACCCTAACTCTTGTGCTTGTTTTAAAGCCACATCATATGGTAAATTTTCATCATACATCTTTGATAATATAAAATTACAAGTTCCATTCAAAATAGCATTTATGCTCTTTATGTTATTGCCTTCCAGTGATTCTATCAATGGTTTTAAAACTGGTATACCACCTGCCACAGATGCTTCAAATTTGATGCTAACGTCATTTAAATTAGCCAATTCTATAAGGTCGCTACCTTTTTCAGCCAGTAAATCTTTATTAGCTGTCACTACATGTATTTTTTTATTTAACGCTCTTGTTACATAATCAAAAGCTGGATTTAATCCTCCAATTACTTCAACTAGTATATCAATATCCTTATTAAATATATCTTCTATATCAGTTGTTATCTTATCAAAATACTTCTTAGACTTATATTTTTCTTTATTTTTAACTAAAATTCCAGCAATTTCTATATCTCTTTTTGAAGTATTATTTTCTATTAAATCAATTAATCCACTTCCTACTGTTCCATACCCTAATATTGCTATCTTCACTGTTACATACCCCCATCATTTTGATTATATTAAATTATTTATATGTATAAATATACTAATTAAAAAAGCTTGAGTATAAACTCAAGCCATATGACGGGTTTATACTCATCTTTCAGCATAACTGCTGCAGGATTTAGCACCAATGTATAGTAAAATATACTGGTTGCCGGGCTTCATAGGGCCAGTCCCTCTGCCTCTCTTGATAAGATTGCTAATTTAAATTTATGTTTAATAGTATAATACAATTTCTACCAATTGTCACTATTTTTTTAACTTATTTCCCTAAAAGAACATAGACTATTATCTAACTGCTCTTTTAGTTGGTTTACCTTTTTTTGTAACATTATTATTTTTAGTCTTGGCTTTTGCCTGTTCATGTCCTGGGAAAAGTATCTTAGGTTCCTCAATATTTCTCTTATAAATAGTAAATTTAAAACCAATAGCTTGCACAAATTCTGCTCTTAAAGCTTCACATACTGCATTAGCAGTTTCTTTAGCATCAAGACCAGCATTTTCTAATATAGTAACTTTTACTAATTCTCTAGTTCTTAACATACCATCTAATTGCTCTAAGAAACTTTCTGTGACACCTTCTTTACCGATTTGTGTAGTAGGCTTTAAAGTATTTGCCAAAGATCTTAAATACGCTCTTTGTTTTCCTTTTAACATATTCTCACCTCTATAATTCTATACTAAACTTAATTGTAAAATTCAAATTCTAATTCGTAAATTCTAACTACATCTCCATCTTCTATTCCCATTTTTCTAAGCCTATCAAAAACACCTTGACTTTCCATAGCTTTTTGGAAATATTGAAGTGATTCCATATCATCAAAATTTACAGAATACATTATTCTTCTAAGTGCTTTACCTGTAACTACATACACACCATCTTCAATATCTATACTTAATTCTTCTTCAGTACCAATATCAAGTTCTGGTCTATACATTTCTTCTTCTGAAACTAATTCTACATCTTCTACTTCTTTTAGCATTTTAGAAACATAGGCTATTACATCGTCAATGCCTTCACGAGTTGCTGCTGACATTTTAAATACTGTATATCCTCTGCCTTCTAATTCACTCTTAAACTTCTCAAACTTACTTTCATCTTCTAATATATCAAACTTGTTTGCAACTACAACTTGTGGTCTTTTTGAAAGTTTTTCATTGTACAATTTAAGCTCATCATTTATCTTGTCAAAATCTTCAATAGGGTCTCTTCCCTCTAATCCAGATATATCTACAATATGTATCAATACCTTTGTTCTCTCAACATGTCTTAAAAACTCATGACCTAATCCTACACCTTCAGAAGCACCTTCTATAATTCCAGGTATATCTGCAAGTACAAAGCTATCTCCAAATTTAGTTTGAACAACACCTAAATTTGGTGTCAATGTTGTAAAATGGTAGTTTGCAATTTTTGGTTTAGCTTTAGTTACAACTGATAGAAATGTTGATTTACCTACATTTGGAAATCCTAAAAGACCTACATCTGCTATCATTTTAAGTTCAAGAGTTATCCATCTTTCTTCTCCATCTGTACCAGATTTTGCAAAAGCTGGAGCTTGCCTTACTGCATTTGCAAAGTGTTGATTCCCTTTACCACCTATACCACCTTTTGCAACTATAGCTGTATCTCCTTCTTTCTTTAAATCTGCTAGTACAAGACCTGTAGCCTCATCTCTTATTACTGTACCTGATGGTACTTTTAATACTAAAGTTTCTCCATTTTTACCAGCTCTTTTACCTTTACTTCCGTCGCCACCATTTTGAGCTTGATATTTTTTCTGATACTTAAAGTCCATTAGAGTTCTAAGACCCAAATCAACTTCAAATATGATGCTTGCTCCACGACCACCATCTCCACCATCTGGTCCACCTGCTGGAACATATTTTTCTCTTCTAAATGCTACCGAACCATTTCCACCATTTCCAGCCTTAACAAATATTCTTGCTTTATCTATAAACAAATTCTTCACCTACTTAATTAAAAACTTTTAATTAGCATTACCAAAAATACTATTATAAATTCATCAGTATTATAAGAAAAAGGAGTGCCTCAACACTCCTTTTATGTATATTACTCAGCTATTGCTACTGGATATATACTAACTTTTTTTCTCTTCTTGTCTTTTCTTTCGAATTTAACAGTACCATCAACTAATGCAAATAAAGTATCATCGCTACCTTTTCCAACATTAGTTCCTGGATGTATTTTAGTTCCTCTTTGTCTAACTATTATACTTCCAGCAGTTACTAATTGACCATCGAATCTCTTAACACCTAATCTTTTAGATATAGAATCTCTACCATTTTTAGAAGAACCTACCCCTTTTTTAGATGCTAATAATTGTAAATTCATGTTTAACATATGGAGTCACCCCCTACTTTTTTAAAATTTTTATATTTTTTGGGTATTCCCGTTTAATTTCTCCAACCGCTAATTGAAAGTGATTTAGTAATAATTGTGCGTCTTTTATATGTGTATCTTTAACTATACATTCTATATGACCTTCTTCTCCTACTACTTTTTCAAATTCAATCTTTTGTAATTTGTCTAAAGAATTTATAACTGCAATAGCATTAGAAGTAACTGCAGCACATACTATATCATAGCCTATTTCAGCAAAATCAGCATGTCCCTTTAAACAAAAACCTTGTAATAAGAAATCATCATTATAATAATATTTAACCTTTATCATAACTTAACCAATAACTAAGCATTTATTTTTTCTATAACTATCTTAGTGTATGATTGACGATGTCCTTGTTTTCTTCTGTAATCTTTTTTTGCTTTATACTTGAAAACTATAACTTTCTTAGCTTTACCTTGTTCAACAACTTTAGCTTGAACAGATGCTCCTTCTACCACTGGAGAACCTAATTTTAATTCTCCATCTTTAGAGCAAGCTAATACTTCGTTTAAAGTAACAACATCACCTGCGTTAGCTTCTAATTTTTCAACGAATAATACATCACCTTCAGAAACTTTATATTGCTTTCCACCAGTCTTTACTATAGCGTACATTAAATACACCTCCTCGGTCTCAAACTCGCCAGTACAAGGTACTTCATTAGGAAGATTTAAACCTTTACTGTGCGGCATTACAATTATTAATTATAAAATATTTACATTTTATTGTCAACTACTTTATCTAAAATAACGTTGGTTTTATTGTGTTTTAATGTACTATTTGCGTTTAAAGAAATCTTTATATTATATTTTTCACCAATTTTATCAATTATATCCATATAAAATTCTTTTATCTGTTCAAAAATAAAATCATTAAACTCTACTATTATATTTTTATATATTGTATGTTCACTTATTCTCATAATTTCTTTTTCAATGCTATCTACCATATGATGTACAGATTTTATTGTTTGTTCACCATCACAACATGGACAAGCCATTAAATAATACTTATCAATAGACTCTTTTTCTCTACGCCTAGCAACTTCTACTAAACCAAGTTTTGTCATACCTAATACTTCAGCTTTTCTTTTATCTTTATTAAATTCTTCTTCTAGGATGTGTAAAACCTCATTTTGATGCTTCTTTTTATGCATGTCGATAAAATCAATTATTATTATTCCAGCTATATCTCTAATTCTAAGCTGTCTTACAATTTCTTTTGCAGCTTCAAGATTCGTTTTATAAACTGTTTCATCAAGTTTTCCAGACCCAACAAACTTGCCTGTATTTACATCTATAACTGTAAGAGCTTCTGTCTTTTCAATTATTAAGTACCCTCCACTCTTCAACCATACTTTTTTATTTAATAATTTTTCTATTTGAGATTCTATTCTATATAAATCAAATACATCTCTATTTTCTTCAATAACTAGTTTATCAACATAAGTCTTATCGATGCACTTTAAAATAGACTTAAGTTCAGAGTACTTATCATAACTATTGGTAACTATAGAATCAATATCATCATTCACATTATCTTTTACATATTTGGTTGCAAAATCTAAAGACTTATATAATAATTTTGGTCCTATACCAAGTTTATACTCTTTTAATATATTTTCATACTTTAATTTCAACTCTTCTATATCTTTCTTTATTTCATCATGAGTACAACCCTGAGCCTCAGTTCTTATTATTAATCCTAAATTTTCTTTATTTACTGCCTTAGTAATTTTTTTTAGTCTAAATCGTTCTTTTTCATCAGTAATTTTATTTGATATTGTAGTTCTATCATTGGAAGGTATATAGACTATATACCTTCCAGAAATACTAATCTCAGTGTTTAATTTTGCACCTTTAGTTCCTATTTCTTCCTTATTTATCTGAACCAAAATATCCTGACCAGATTTTATAGAACTTCCCTTTTTTAATTGTAAATAAGCAAGTTTCTTAAATCCAATATCCACAAAACAAGCTTCTATTCCTGGTATAACTTTTTTTACAATTCCACGATATATATTGGATACAGTCTTTTTATTTAAATTATCTTCAACAAAAAGTTCTACCAACTTTCCATCTTTAAGTACTGCTGTTTTCTGAGACCCTATTAAGGACTCAATAACTATCTTTTTCACAACTTCACCTCTCGAGCTTACATAGGAGTCACTAATTCCCCATCTTCTAATACATACAAATCTCTTCTCAATATATCAACATCTAATGGGTCAATATCAAGTTCAAACATCTCTAATATCTTTGGAATAAGTATATTAGTATTTAAATTAGTTTTTGAGCCTGTAGCTATAGTAGCAGTAAGAGTAATATGTTCATCTTCTAAATTTAAAACATCAAAAGTTCTTATCATAGGTCTTATATCAACTTCGACCATCTTCCCTTTTTTATTCTTTTTTGTTATGATTATTTCTTTATTGTTCATAAAATCTATTACTTTTCTTTTTACAAACTCTTTAGTCAGAGGTCTTTTCAAATCTATATTAAACAGATACTCTCCATAATCTATCACAGAAGAAAGAGAAGGTATTTGTCTATCAATTTCTTTTACTTTGATAAATTCTATCCCCTCTGGAAGTTGAACTGATACTTTACTTAAAAACTCCTCTACTGATAAATCGTCTTCTTCTATCTCAATATCTACATACTCACCTTGACTCTCTGTCCCTAAAGCCAAAGCATTGCCATAACTCATCTTAGGATGAGGATTAAATCCTTGAGAATGTGATAAGTTTATTTCAGCTCTTCTAAATGCTCTTTGCAATAATCTCTGAAGGTCAAGATGTGATATATATATCATATCGCCTTCTTTTTTAAATTTTACTCTTATTATCTTACTCATATTAGCAAAGCCCCCTTCCTATATCATGTATATTTATTCCACATCCATTACAATTATGTCTACAATCAGAAGTGATTTTTTCTTTTTTAGCATTTTCATCTTCTCTAATCAAGAATTTTTTACTAATACCTACATCTATATGGTCCCAAGGAAATACCTCTTCATAGTTTCTATTTCTATGTGCATAAAAATCTATAGAAAGATTATTCTTTTGCATAGCTTCTTTCCATATATCTAAATTAAAATGTTCTGCCCATCCATCAAATTTTGCACCTAGTCTAAAGGCATCGTATATTACCTTTCCTATTCTTCTATCTCCTCTAGCTACTACAGCTTCCATTAAGCTAGTTTTTGAATCATGGTAATTGTATTTTATATTGTTGTTTCTCAATTTATTTACTAAATGTTTTTGTTTCTCAACCACTTCTTCTGTAGTGTCTTGACCATGCCATTGGAAAGGTGTAAATGGCTTTGGTACAAATGTAGAGGTACTTACTGTAACACCAAAACTTCTCTTTAATTTTCCTCCATTTACTTTTCTATAAATATCAATAACTTTATAGGCTAACTTAGCTATTCCATCTAAATCATCATAAGTTTCAGTTGGTAAACCAATCATAAAATACAACTTAACACTATTCCACCCCATCTCAAAAGCTCTTTCTGTTGCTTTTTCCAAATCTTCTTCTGTAACACCTTTATTTATAACATCTCTAAGTCTTTGAGTTCCTGCTTCTGGAGCAAAAGTAAGCCCAGATTTTCTTACTTGTTGTATTTTATCAGCAATTTCCATTGAAAAATTATCTAATCTAAGGGATGGAAGCGAAATTCCAATATTATTAGATGCATATTCATCTACCAGATAATCAGTCAACTCTGATAACTTACTATAATCACTCGTACTAAGTGATGATAATGATATTTCATCATATCCAGTATTCTTAACTAATTTATCTAATATTTCTTTAAGTCTTTTAACACTCTTTTCTCTTATTGGTCTGTATATCATACCTGCTTGACAGAATCTACATCCTCTAGTACATCCTCTAAATAATTCTAGTACTATTCTATCATGAACCGTATCTATATAAGGTACTATTAGTTTTTCTGGATAATCTACAGTTTCAACATCTTTTATTATCCTTTTAGTAGGATTTTTAGTAATCCCTTCTCTATTAGGAATTACACTTTGAACTGTACCATCTTCATTGTACTTGACATCATAAAAACTTGGTATGTATACTCCTTCTATACTAGATATTTTATATAAAAAATCTTCTCTAGTCGTTTTATTTTTCTTCCATTCTTTATACTCATTTACTACTTCTAAATTAACCTCTTCACCTTCACCTAATATTACTACATCTACAAAATCTGCTAATGGTTCGGAATTATAAGCACAAGGACCACCAACCATTATAAATGGATCTTCCAAGGTTCTTTCTTCTTTTAATATTGGTATATTGGCTAAATCTAATATATTTAAGATATTAGTATATGAAAGTTCATATTGAAGTGTAAAAGTGACAAAATCAAAGTTTGTTATAGGCTCTCTTGACTCTAATGCAAATAATGGTATACTTTTTTCTCTCATTATATTTTCCATGTCAACTGCAGGAGAATACACTCTCTCACAAAATACATCTTCATCCTTATTTATTACATCATATAATATATGACTTCCTAAGTGACTCATACCAACTTCATATAAATCTGGAAAGCAATGTGCATATCTTATCAATTCACTATTACTAGTATCTTTATGAATTGAATTTATTTCATTTCCAAGATATCTAGCAGGCTTTTCTACTTTTTTTAAGATTTTTTTCAAGTCTACTTTATTCATTTATTAAAATTCCTCCAAACAAGCTCTTTATTTTTATTCTTATTTATAATTAATATTATACACGATAAAATATTTTCTATCAAAAATATAACTAAAATATTGAATTTAAAATCTATATTATTCACAAAATAGAGTGTCTAAAAATATTTAAGAATATTTTCCATTAAATTTTTATTGAAATACAAATTTTTTACAAAGTATGATATATTATAAACATAAAACTATTGTTTTACATGACTTATCATGACATCTTTTGTTTCATTCACCTCAAAATGGGGTATGTTACTTATATAATGATAAATTTTAGGAGGGTTAAAAATGAGTAAAGTTTTTGAAGTAAAAAAAGATATCTACTTTACTGGCGTAGTAGATGAAGGTTTAAAAGTATTCGACATAATAATGGAAACTGAGTTTGGGACAACTTACAACTCTTATTTAATCAAGGACGAAAAAACGGTTTTATTTGACACAGTAAAGGCAAATTTTAAAGATGAGTTCTTAAGTAATCTATCAGAAGTTACTGATATAGCTAAAATTGACTATGTTGTAATTCATCACACAGAACCAGACCATGCAGGTAGTTTAAAATATTTATTAGATATAAATCCTAATATAGAAGTTTATTGTACTAAAGCTGCTAAACTATACTTAGATGGTCAAATAAATAGACCTTTTAACTGTCATGTAATAAAAGATGGTGAAGTTTTAAATATTGGTAAAAGAAACCTTAAATTTATAACTGCTCCATTCTTACATTGGGTTGATACAATGTTTACTTACATTGAAGAGGAGAAGACTCTTTTAACTTGTGATGCATTTGGTTGTCACTTTGCAAGTGTTGATGCAGATGTAGTGAATAGTGAAGATTATCTAAAATCAGCTAAACACTACTATGATTGTATAGTTAAGCCATTTGCTAAGCATGTTTTAAGTGCTGTAGATAAGGTGGTAGAACTAAACATAGAATTTGATACTATATTGACTTCTCATGGTCCAATGCTTACTAAAGACCCAATGGCTGCTGTTAAAAGATATGTTGAGTGGTCTACAGAAGCTGTTAATACGACTAATCAGAACCAAGTTTCTATATTCTACTTATCAGCTTATAGCAATACTTTAGAGATGGCTAAAAAGATAAAAGAAGGACTTGATAAAGAAGGTGCAAAAGCTGAATTATATGATTTAGAAGATATGACATTAACAGAAATGCACGATACATTAGTAGTATCAAAAGTAATACTATTAGGTTCTCCAACTATAAACAAAACTATGGTTAAACCTATGTGGGATTTATTCTCTGTTATAGACCCAATGGCTAACCAAGGCAAGATAGCAGGAGTATTTGGTTCATTTGGTTGGAGTGGTGAAGGTATAACTATGGCTGAAACTTTACTTAAATCTATGTCATTCAAAATGCCTGTAGAATCTCTTAAGAAAAAATTCTTCCCTAGTGAAGAGACATTAAAAGAGTGTATGGCATTTGGTGCAGAATTTGCAAAATTAGTTAAATAGCCATTAATCACACATAATATTATTTAAAATAAATGATTTTATATTTAAAAATAAATTAAAATGGAGTTGTCTTAAAATTGACTTTTTCTAATCTAATTTTAACTTCAACTCCTTTTTTATTTTCCAAAATAACTGATATAATGCTAAATGCACCCCCACCAAGAGGGTGCATTGTTTATAGTCTTTTCTATTTGTATACTCGTATACTTGTATTAATTCACGTATCTAGCATATGCTACTAGCCCTATTCCAGAATTAGATGTTGTTTCACCAATTTCTACTTTAATAATTATATTATTTTTTTTACAATATTTTGATAATTCTGCTGCAGAAAGGTTCTTACCAGTAAAATCTAAAGAAAATGGCTTATCATATTCAAAAGGATAACTAACAGGTTCACCATCTGGAGCTAATGCAACCATACCATATGGTGTATTCATAAACCCTATTACAGAAATTGTATACATTCTCACCTAACAATATTATACAGATTATAATTTGTATATTCAATACATTTTTGGGAAAGTATAGTTATATTAGGAAGCACGATTATATCTATAATAATATAAAGAAACAGATAATCTGTTATACTTGTATTGGACTATATGTATATATATCAAATGAGAAAAATCAGTGATATAGTACTTTTTTTCTAAATAATTATCAGCTAGATTATTAATTTCTAGAAATATCATTTCTATTTTTATATAGAAAGGAGATGATTCAAATTTTTATTTGATACATCTCCTAATTTTTGTATACTATTTACTTTTTTAAACTCGTTGATTTTTACTTTTTCTAACTTCTCTCCATGATAGTTCTCCCCTATCAAGAGCTTTTATAAATATTTCTGCTGAAGCTAGATTTGTAGCTATTGGAACATGATAAACATCACAAAGTCTTATCAATGCTTGTATATCTGTTTCATGAGCCTGAGACGTCAATGGGTCTCTTAAAAAAATAACTAAATCTATCTCTTGTGTTACTATTAAAGAACCTATTTGTTGGTCTCCACCTAAAGGACCAGATGCCAATCTATTTATACTTAATTCAGTTTCATTCATTATTCTTTTTCCTGTAGTTCCAGTTGCATATAGTCCATACTTTTTTAAAATTGATTCATAACCTATACAAAATCCGACCATAGTATTTTTCATTTGGTCATGCGCTACTAATGCTATATTCATATACCTAATCTCCTCAATTTATGTTTAAATGTATTTAAATTTAGAAATTTATTTTCTTTCTTCTCATACATACATTTAGTACTAATCCTAAGTTTGCTAAAGATGTCAGTAACGAACTACCTCCATAACTTACAAAGGGTAATGTTACTCCAGTTACTGGTATTAACGCAACGGTCATACCTATGTTTTGGATTATCTGGTAACCAAACATTCCCATAACGCCAACCACGATGAGGGTTCCATAAAAATCTTTTGCATCTCTTGCAATTACTAAAAGCCTTAATAGGAATATCATAAATAGAATTATCATTACTGCCATTCCTATTACACCAAGTTCTTCACCTACAACAGCAAATATAAAGTCACTATCTTGCACAGGTAAAAAGTCTTCTTGATTTTGACTTCCATTATATAATCCCTTACCTGTCATACCTCCAGAACCAATTGCAATCAGAGATTGCATAACTTGATAGTTTCCTTTTAGCGTTACATCTTCTGGATTTAAAAAGGCTTCTATTCTTATCTTCTGATGGTCTGCCATCATTAAATACATCAGTGGCATTGATAGCAACAGTATGATTATTCCTCTTTTTATCAACTTTGAGCTAAGACCTGCTGTAAACAGCATTGCAAATATCATAGAACAAAATACAATCCCTGTTCCCAAGTCTGGCTGTGCAATTAATAATCCGATAAATGGAAGCGAATAAACTACAACAGGCATAACTTCCTTTAATGTATTTAATTTATCCTTTTTGGATTCAAGTATCTTTGCATAACTTAGTACAAATGTTAGTTTAACTATTTCAGATGTCTGCAAATCAAGTGGTCCTAAGTTAATCCACGACCTAGCCCCACCGTTTACTGTCCCAATTCCAGGTAATAAAACGATGGCTAACAAAATAAGACTTATTATATAAAGAGCTTTGTAATACCTTCCCAAAAGATTATAATCAAAAAATAGTATGACTATAATCATTCCTATACCAAGTACAAAAGCTAGCCCTTGTTTAATCAATTGATTATATGAACCTGTTGAATTAGCATGTGTTGCACTACTAAGTATAACAAGCCCAAAAATAAAGATAGCTAATACTGTAACTATAAGTTTCCAGTCTAACTGTTTTATCAACTTAATTGTCGACTTATAATTAATATTGATTTTTTTCAAAGAATCACCGTCTTTCTATCTTTAAACATATAATTAAATAAAAGGGGCATATACCAATAAGGATATCCCCCCTTTTAAGCACTAATTACATACATCTATCTTTAATATTCTTTAATGGTATATTAGCAACTAATGCAGATACAGGTTTGTCATCATGCTCACCTCTGCATTTAGACATTTTTATTTCAAGCCCATCTTCTTCTATTTCTGCGTAATTAGCTATTACTTTTAAAATGTCTGTTTTTATCATCTCTAAAAGTTGTGGTGAACAATCTACTCTATCATGAACTAAAACTAGTTTTAACCTTTCTTTAGCAACAGATTTACTAGTTTTAGCTTCGTTAGAAAAAACTCTAAATAAATCTAACACAGATGTATCCTCCTTTGCTACTTAGCCATGCTAAACATTTTTTTAAGTCTACCAAAGAATCCATCTTCAACTTCAAGATCAAGTAGAGGAACTTCTTCATTTAGTATCCTTTTTGCGATATTTTTGTATGCTTGACCAGCAAGTGACTTAGAATCAAGTATGGCTGGCTCACCTTTATTTGTTGATATAATTATACTTTCATCATCAGGAACAAGGCCTAATAAATCTATTGCTAATATTTCTATTATATCTTGTTTGTCCATCATGTCTCCACGCTTAACCATATCATTTCTAATTCTATTTATAACTAATCTTATCTCTTTTATTTCATTTGCTTCTAATAAACCTATTATTCTATCAGCATCTCTTACAGCTGATATTTCTGGATTTGTAACCACAATGGCTCTATCTGCTCCAGCTATTGCATTTTTAAATCCTTGCTCAATACCTGCTGGGCAGTCTATTATTATATACTCAAAAGATTCTTTTAGTTTCTCACACAAGTCAATCATTTGCTCAACTGATACAGCATTTTTGTCTCTAGTTTGTGCTGCTGGTAATAAATATAGATTATCAAATCTTTTGTCTTTTATTAGAGCTTGCTTAAGCCTACAAGTTCCTTCAACTACATCTACTATGTCATAAACTATTCGATTTTCAAGACCCATTACTACATCTAAGTTTCTAAGTCCAATATCTGCATCTACAACTACTGTTTTTTTATTTTCTAGGCTTAGCGCAGTTCCTAAGTTTGCTGCGGTAGTAGTTTTTCCAACCCCACCTTTACCAGATGTTATAACTATAACTTCGCTCATAATACTACCCCCTATTTTTCTTTCTATTTGTCTAACTTTGACAAATAGCTTTCTATTACAATTCTTCCATTACTTACAAAGGCTATTTCTGGGCTAATTTCTGATTCAATTTCATAATTTTCTTCATCATCTGGTGCTTCTGCAATATTATCTGCTATTTGTAATATTTTAGGATTAAGATTTCCAGCAACAACATATGCAAATTCATTACCTTCTGCACCTGCATGTACAAAACCTTCTATTTTACCCATTACAAAAACATTGCCTCCTGCTACAACCTTAGCGCCAGCATTTATATCTCCCATAACAACTGTATTTGATTTTGAAAGGACTTTTGAGCCAGGTTTCATATCATTCAATATAATTACATCGCCTTCAAATTCAATATTTTCACCAGATCTTAGGGTAGTGACATATTTTGTTGGAAAATTACTATTTTCTTCAACTTTTTGATCTTCAACAAATTCCACATCGAATCTAGAAGTAATTCCTTCTTTTAGTTCTAGAATCTCCATGTCAGTTAAACAATCACTATTAATTTTACTAATTTTAGCCCCATTAAAAAAGCCAACATACGCTTCCAATTTGTTTATTATTTTTTCCTGTATTTCCTCAAATGGAGCTTCTCTTTTTATATTTACTATTATCCCTCTTTTATTACCCTTGAATTCTACTAGTTCTTGACTACAAATTTCTCTTAAAGACATAACAACCTCCAGAGTGATATATCATTTATATTCTTCAAATACGTTTTAAACCCTTTTATTTTTTCTATATAAAGCTAAAGTTTATACATAGATTGAGCTATCTATTAATTTGTGACTCGAAATTTATATTTTCGTCAGAAGAATTGTTAGCATCATTCGTCTTGTTGTCATTTTTACTATTAGTTTGCTCTAATCCCATATAAGTTCCAATAACTTCTCTAGTTGGTAAAAGTGAGAATACACTTGAATCACCTTGAGGAATTACGCATACAACAGCTATTTCTGGGTCATCTGCTGGAGCAAAAGCAACAGTCCACGTAAAAGAACCATAATCTTGTTTAAATTTATCTATTTGGTCATCTGTTATTTTTGGATTTAATTCTTTTATAGCTTTTCTTAGATATGAAGAATTTACTTTATCAGTATCCTCTAATCTAACTTTTACTCCATCTTCTAATTCTTCCTCTAATTTCTTTCTTTCTTCGTCTTTTAAATCTTTATTCTCTAATTTCTTTTTTATTTCCTTTTCTTTAGCTAACGAAAGTTCTTTTTCTTTTTCTACTTTCATATTATTAGCTAGTTTAATCGCATCATCTAGGTTAACATTATAAGATGACATATGACTCTTTAAATATTCATATTCATTATCTGTAGGTATTTTCCCACTTTTCTCAGCTGTACCAGTCTTTGCTGCTACATCTATTGGGAAATCAGCAAAAGCACTTTTTGCTGTACCTTGTCTCGAAACCAATTTCATACCTTTTGTTAGTTCCTTTAGATTATCAGAATTTTTGAAAGGTATTTTTTCTACTTTCTTTTGGTCATTGATTTTTACTGATGAATAATCACTTGAGACAGCTCTATCAACTACAGATAATTCTACTAAATTACCTCCATTTGCTATAGCAGCTACATATCTTGATATTTGAGCTGGTGTATAGGCATTTTCACCTTGCCCTATAGCTAAGTTGAATGTATCAGCAGTACTCCATTTTGCAAAGTTAAAGTAACTAAATACTGCCATATCCGCTACATCTTTCACTCTATTTTCTTTAACATCCAATTTTTTCAATCTATTCATCGTTTCTACTCTACCAGGAGTTTTCTTTTCAGCTGCCCAACTTACAATTTCATCGATTCTTTTTTCGTATTCTTTAGGATTTTTATCCCTAGTTATATCAACAAAGTCATTGGCCATTTCTCTATCTAAAGCTGATTTTAACAATGCTTGTGTTGATTTTAATTTATCCTCTGTACTAGGCACCTTACCTGCTCTTTCCTCTACTTCGTCTTCAAGCCCAGTATTTCCATCTAACCCAAATAATTTTGCATACTCAAGTATCTTACTTGCATTCATATCTATACCAATACTTTTTCCATCGGGCCATATCTTACCTGTACCAATAGTTGCCATATATATATTACAAGACTCTTGTATAGCTTTATATAAATTTGTCATACCATGATTTCCTCTACCATGGTTCCACACATAGTCACCAAAAGATTTTTTACCTAACATGATAACCCCAGGGTCATTTATAGTAAAGTTTGGATTTAAGCCATTTTCTAAGGCTGCCATTGAAGTTACCATCTTAAATGAAGAACCTGGCTGGAATTCCCCTTGTGTAACTAAGTTTAAAAGAGGGCTTCCTGCTAGTAAGTCATTTGGATTTTTTGGTTGAAGTGCTTTATAGTCTTCTGTAGAAATACCCTTTGCAAATTTATTTGGGTCATAATTAGGATAGCTTGATGAAGCTAGTACTTCTCCATTTTTAACATCAATAACTATAAGAGCTGCTGATTGTGCTTTTCCTGCATATGCACTAATTGGTTTGTCCCCAAATTTACTTTTAAAGGTACCACCTTTAGAAGCAACTTCGATTATCTGTTTTAATGCATTATCTGAAACGTCTTGCAAATCTTTATCTAGTGTAAGGTATACAGTATTTCCTGATTTAGGCTTTTTAGATTCAATTTCTTTACTGATTCTACCCAATGCGTCAACTTTAACCATTTTATAACCATCAGTTCCTCTTAGTCTGCTTTCGTTACTTTTTTCTACTCCTGCAAGACCTACCATATCTCCAGTTTCATAACCTTTCTGAAGGTATGATTCTATTTGAGTGGATGGCATTTTTCCTACATATCCTAACATATGTGAAGCTAATGTCCCATTAGGATAATATCTTACTGGTTCAACTGCTATCGAAACACCTACAAGGTCCATAGCACGCTCCTCAATTTGGGCAATTGTAGTTTCTCCTACATCTTTTGCAATAGTTACTGGATTATATTGAGAATATCCTTTTGATTTTATCAAATCCCTTACAACCATTATTTTCCTTGCATCTTCATCACTTAAGCTTTTATCAATTTCTAACGCATCACTATTTCTTACTTTTTCAAACGCTTCTTTGGCACTTAGTTTAGTTTCTTTTATCTTATAACTAGCCAACCAATCTATCTTATCTCTTTCTGCTGTGAACATCCATTTACTAACTAAAATAGGTGGATAGTATCCATTTTCATTTAGTTTTGCCTGTAATTTTGTTGCATCCAATCTTTTATCTTCTTGAGACAATATTCCAGCTGATATAAGTTTATCTACTAAATAATAAAAACTTTCTTTAGCATTATAATCACTTGGAATACCATTTTCTGATTTATATTCTCTAATATCTCTGTCATATGTATAATAGTACTTTCCATTTTCTACATATATAGGAAACTCATCTACATATTCTTCACCATTTTTCTCCAGCAAATTTATAAGTTTTAATGATATTTCATTTGCTCTTGAATGTTTGTTTGTATCTTTCTTATTAATATCGTTACCTGAAACTTGAACAGTAAATAAGTTTTTATTTCCTGCCAACAATCTCCCATATCTATCTTTTATTTCTCCTCTTGGAGCTTCTATTGCCAACTTTTTATATGTTTTATTCTCAGCTAACTCATTGTAATATTCATATTTAAATGTAGTCATGTAGATTATTTTTACTAAAATAGCTAAAAATATCACACTCAT
Organism: Clostridioides sp. ZZV14-6345; assembly: GCF_020657775.1. Classification (NCBI taxonomy): domain Bacteria; kingdom Bacillati; phylum Bacillota; class Clostridia; order Peptostreptococcales; family Peptostreptococcaceae; genus Clostridioides; species Clostridioides sp. ZZV14-6345. Next base: position 30,752 of record NZ_JAGWCX010000004.1, read on the forward strand.
GACTATTTTAATTATTTTTAGTCTATCAACTTGTTTATTTTCTTCCATGAAATCACCAACTAATCTTCTTTAAGTTTTAAAACTGCTCTTTTAGATAAGCGATATATTACTAAACCAATTAAACTATTCACTATTGGTGCTACTAGTAAACCTTTTACAAAAAGTGTTGATATGTTATAGCTTTGATAAATTATACTAGATGTACCTATATTGACAATTGAATCAATTAAACTGCCTATAAAAATTAAAACAAAAGTAATAATATAACTACCTTTATATAGCTGGTCTCTCATGTGTCCAATTGCATATGCAATAATAAACAAAATTAATGCATTTACACCAAGAATTCCGCCAACGGTTATGTCTTTAATAATCCCTATTATTGCTGCTATAATCCCACCCTCTAATTCATCTAAGTAAAGAGAGATTATAGTTACATACATAAGGACTAAATTAAAGCTTATGCCAAAAATATCTATATAATTTGTTATACTATTTTCTATAGTCATAAGCACAATCCCCAATAGACAAAGTAAAACTTTTTTCATTGTTTTTATCCCCTTTATCCTATATTTCTTGGTTCTATGACTACAACGTCATTTATATTCTTAAAATCAACATACGGTTTTACAACTACATATTTTAATGACTTATCTTTATCATCAACTACTTTTTCAACTTCACCAATTGGTATACCATCTGGGAAGAATCCAAGACCTGATGTTGTTATTATATCTCCTTGAATTACATTATATGACGAGTCAAACATATATCCTTGCAAATACCCTTTACTATTATAACTATCTTTATTGTCTAAAGTAGTATTTTGAGTAATTGTACCTTTAGCATTGGCATCCTTTGCTAGTTTAAAACTTACAGATGCCTTAGAATCCAATAGTGAAATTGCCTTACTATAATTGTTGGAAACTTCATAAACTACACCAACTAACCCACTGCCATTCATAACTATACTTTCTTTTTTTACACCTGAATTTTTTCCTGCACCTATAACAAAACTCTCATACCAGTTTCCATCATTTTTACCAACAACACTTGTAGAAATACTTGTCGCCTTATATTCTTCTTGTACAAAGTTAAGTGTCTTTTTTAACTCTTCTAGTGATTCTGTTTTATCTAGTTTGGCATTTAAAGCTATCATGTCTTTTTTAAGTTTTTCGTTTTCTTCTTCTAATTTTTTTACCTTTTTAGAATTATCTTTAAATTCTGCTATGTCTTTAAAACCATTTTTAATAAAAGAAAATCCATCATTTATTCCTTTACCTACACTTATAATAGCATCTGAAGCTACTCCTAAGTTTACAGGACTACCACTAGAAAATTTACCAATTGATATACCCACAATTCCAATTAAAGTGATAGCAACTACGCCCGTTGCTATCACTTTAACATTAATCCTTTTTTTCTCATTTTTGTTCTTGTCAAATCTCAAGGCCATCACCAACTTCTAATTCTTAGTATTCATCATTAATACTTTTTCAAAGATTTCTTGGTCTTCAACAGATTTCCCTGTTCCAAGCGCAACACAATCAAGAGGTGTTTCTGCTATTTGTACAGACATACCAGTTTCTTGTGTAATAAGTTTATCAAGACCTCTAAGCAAAGCTCCCCCTCCTGTTAACATTATTCCGTTTTCCATTATATCTGATGCTAATTCTGGTGGAGTTCTTTCCAGTGTAGATTTTATTGCATCTACTATTGAACTTACAGGTTCTTTTAATGCTTCTCTAACTTCTGTAGAGCATATTTCTATTGTTTTAGGTAATCCTGAAATTAAATCTCTACCTCTTATTTGCATATTTATTTCTTCATCATCTTTAAATGTAGAACCTATGCTAATCTTAACATTTTCAGCAGTTCTTTCACCTATCATAAGGTTGTATTCTTTTTTTACATAAGCAACTATAGACTCATCAAACTCGTCTCCACCTATTCTTATAGATTTAGCAGTAACGATTCCTCCTAAAGATATTACAGCTATTTCTGAAGTACCTCCACCAATATCAACTACCATATTACCTTCTGGCTCTTCAACTTTTAATCCAGCGCCTATAGCAGCTGCCATTGGCTCTTCTATAAGGAATGCATCTTTAGCTCCTGCTTGTCTTGCAGCCTCTTCTATAGCTCTCTTTTCTACTTCTGTAACTCCAAAAGGAACACATATAGCTATTCTTGGACTTACAACACCTTTTTTGTCAGCTGCTTTTTGTATGAAATAACTAATCATTGATTGAGTTATATCAAAATCAGCTATTACACCATCTTTCATAGGTCTTATAGCTACTATATTTCCTGGTGTTCTACCTATCATTTTTTTTGCTTCTTCACCTACTGCCAATACTTCCTTACTGTCATCTCTTATTGCGACAACTGATGGCTCTCTAACAACAATACCTTGTCCTTTTATGTAAACTAATGTATTTGCAGTCCCTAAATCTATTCCCATATCCTTTGTCATCTTATTAAAACTAAAAAAACCTTTTTTTTCTTTCTTTTTTCCCTTAGCCATGATTTTACTCCTTCCTACTATTAAGAATCATGTTTAAAACATTCTTCTCTTATTTTATCACATATAAAGTCAAATTATCATATTTTCTTTAAAGCTAAAGTATAATCCATCTCCAATAATTACATGGTCTATTATTTCTATTCCAATTATTTCTCCACATTTAACAAGTCTTGATGTGATATTTTTATCTTCTCTTGATGGTTCCACACTTCCTGAAGGGTGATTATGCATCACTATTATCTTACTTGCACTCCTTCTTATAGCTTCTTTAAAAACCTCTCTAGGATGGACTAATGACGAGCTTAAAGTCCCTACAGATACATCTACATCAGATATTATCTCATTTTTTGTGTTTAAAAGAACCGCTTTAAAAACCTCTTTTTTTAAATACCTCAGGCTGTCCATATAATACCTCTGTATATCCCAAGGATTCTTTATTTTATACTTCATAGGTTTAAAACTAGCTACTCTAGAGCCTAGTTCTAAAGCTGCTTTAATTTGGGTCGATTTTGATAACCCAATTCCATCTATATTACACAGCTCCTCTATTGTCATGTCTTCTAAATGTCTAATACCCTGAATATCTCTATTTATTATATAGTTGGCTAACTCAATAGCATTTTTATTCTTGTTGCCAGTTCTTAAAAGTATAGCCAACAACTCAGTATTTGATAAGCTTTTTACTCCTTCAACAAGCATCTTTTCTCTGGGTCTTTCCTCTGGTGCCATTTCTTTTACCTTGATGGTTGAATTAAATGACTTTTTCAGACAAATCACACTCCATAAAAAAGATTTACACTAAAATGTTTTTTTAATAGGTCGCCTAGCCTCGAAATTGGAAGTCCAACTATATTAAAATAATCTCCTATAATTTCTTCAACTAGCAAAGCTCCATATCCCTGTATACCATAAGCACCTGCTTTGTCGAATGACTCATTAGTTTTCAGATAATCCTCAATATCCTGTTCTGATAACGTTTTAAATTTTACATTGCTGATTACATAGTCAATTACTTTTTTATCTTCGCACAAGTTTATTAAGCTAATACCTGTTATGACTTGATGCTCTCTTCCAGATAGTCTTTTTAGCATATCTCTTGCACAAGACTTATCTTTCGGTTTTCCTAAAATAGCATTGTCTAAAACAACAACTGTATCAGCTCCAATAACAATATCTTCATTATGTTCAGATGCTACAGACATGCTTTTTTCAAAAGCTAACCTCATAACTAAATGTTTTGGTGCTTCACCTTCCAATATAATCTCATCAATTTCATTTTTAATTATATCAAATCTTACATTTGTATTCTCTAGAATGTCTTTCCTTCTTGGAGAGGCTGATGCCAAGATTATATTCATTTATTCACCTCATTTGTACGTAATTTGTACCTATTTAGTCTATCACTATATTGTAAAAAATTCAACAGAAATGTCGAACCTTTTTTGTTACACTATTGTTATATTTATTACCATTAGAATAAATATACATAAAATAGAGGTATGGAAATTATTCCATACCTCTGTTTTATGTACCCATTAGAGATATGGAAATTATTCCATATCCTTATTTTGTCCATATTACAAAATTTTAATAGCTTTCTTTGGACATTTTTCCATACATAAATGGCATCCTACACATTTATCAGCATCTACCTTATGTTTTTCTTTTAATTCTCCTTCTATTGCATCAAACTTACATTGTTTTTTGCATACTGTACATCCAACGCAAAGTTCTTGGTCAATAGTAACTTTCTTTTTCTTAGTTATATCACCTGATATTACTTTTGTAGGGCATTTTGCTACACATTCCATACAGCCTACACACTTGCTAGGGTCTATCTTAGCTATTTTATTTTCAAATACTATAGCATCAAATTTACAAGCTTTTACACACATTCCACAGCCAATACATCCAGCAGTACATTTTTCCTTAACAGCTTTACCAAATTCCTTGCTGTTACACTCTACAACCACTTCTTGACTTTCTGGTTTTGTGATTATTATACCCTTAGGGCAAACTTCTTTACATTTTCCACAATTTACACATTTCTCTTCATCTATTACTGCCACTCCATCAACTATAGAAATAGCATCAAATTTACAAGCATCTTTACATGTTCCAAGACCTAAACATCCAAATTTACACATTTTAGCTCCTGAATTTAAAACATTTGCTGCTCTACAATCTGATATTCCTTCGTACTCATATTTATCTTTTGCACTTGAACAAGCTCCTTTACAAATAACTTTTGCTACTTGTTTCTCACCTGCTTCAGCGCTTATTCCCATTATTTCTCCAACTTTTGCACCAACATCTGCTCCACCTACAGGGCAACCATTAACTGGTGCTTTTCCTTCAACTATTGCACTTGCAAGACCTCCACAACCTGGGAATCCACAACCACCACAGTTGGCTCCTGGAAGTACTCCTAGTATAGCTTCCACTCTCTCGTCTACTTCTACAGCAAACTTTTTAGATGCAAAATCTAGTACTATCCCGAAGATTAAGCCCATAATTCCTAAAACTAATACAGCTGTAAGTATCACTATTTTCACCCCTCTTTTTTATAGCTTTATAAGTCCTGTAAATCCTAAGAAAGCTATTGACATTAAACCTGCTGATATAAGTGTTATAGGGAAACCTTTAAATGCTTCTGGTATATCAGCTAACTCTAGTCTTTCTCTTATACCTGCGAATATTACTATTGCTAAAGTAAATCCAGCTCCGGCTCCAAATCCGTTTATTATTGTTTCTACTAAGTTATAACTTTTTTGAACATTAACTAGAGCTATACCAAGAACTGCACAGTTTGTAGTTATAAGAGGTAAATAAACTCCTAATGCTTGATATAAAGATGGACTCATCTTTTGAATTACCATTTCAACGAACTGAACTATAGAAGCTATAACCAATATAAAAGCTATTGTTTGTAAGAATCCAGTTCCAGTTTTTACTAATAAAATTTGTATAAAATAAGTTATAATTGAAGCTAGAGTTAAAACGAATGTAACTGCAACTCCCATCCCTACTGCTGTATCAACTTTCTTAGAAACGCCTAAGAAAGGACATATACCCAAGAACTGAGATGTTATAACGTTATTAACAAGAACGATACTTAAAAATAAAAGTATTAAATTCATTTATTACACCTCCACTACGCTTTTTTACTTCTTAATTTATTAAATCCTGCAAATAAGAATCCTAATGTTAAGAATGCACCTGGTGGTAATATAAATATTAATACTGGTTGGAAAGATGCTCCAAATAGTGTCATTCCAAATAAACTACCATTTCCAAGTAATTCTCTTACTGCACCTATTATTGTAAGTGCAACAGTAAATCCAAGCCCTTGACCCACACCATCAACTATTGAAGGCATAGCTCCAGTTTTGAAAGCAAAACTTTCTGCACGAGCTAGTATTAAACAGTTAACAACTATTAATGGTATATATATACCAAGAGCCTTATCAAGGGCAGGAACATATGCTTTTAAAAGCATACCTACTATTGTAACAAATGTAGCTATAACTACTATAAATATAGGTATTCTTATCTTATCTGGCGTAATTTTTCTTATTAAAGATATAACTAAATTTGCACATATTAAAACTGCTGCTGTTGAAAGACCCATACCGATTCCATTTATTGCTGAAGTTGTAACGGCTAGTGTTGGACACATACCTATAACTTGAACAAATGTTGGGTTCTCATCTATTAGCCCATTTTTAAATACTTTAGCTAAATTCATAATTAACCCTCCTTATTTATTAAGAGCACTATTGAAAACATCTATAGCGGCATTTACTCCTGTAGTAACTGCTGTAGATGTAATAGTTGCACCTGATATTGCTAATATTTGATTATCTGCTGTCGTACTTCCTTTTGCTACTTCAAGAGGTTCAGCAGTTTTTCCTTTGTATTGACCTTTAAATGCATCATCCTTAGCTTTTGCTCCAAGTCCAGCTGTTTCTGACATATTACCAATGTCAACGCCTGTAACTTGACCCTCAGATGATATACCTACCATAACTTCAATTTCTCCACCATATCCACTTGGTTTAGCTTTTAAAGTATATCCAACTACTTCAGAACCATCTAATCCTTCATACACTTCAGCTATAAGACCATCTCCAAGGTCTTTATAAGTACTTTTGTCCATTTCTTTAAATTCTTTTGCTTCTGGAAGAACTGCTTTTCTAAGTTCATTATTTGCTTGTATATTTCTTTGTTCTATTACTGGAGCTGTAACTTGGTTTGTAGCTCCAAGTGCTAATGCGGCTATAGCACTTATAGCAAGTAAAGTCCCACCTAGTCTTACCATACTATTCATTATTTAGCCACCTCCCCAAACACTCTATTTCTAACAAACTTATCTATAAGTGGAGCAAGACAGTTTACTAGTAGTATTGAGTAAGATACACCTTCTGGATATCCACCATACATTCTTATAACAGTTGTTATAAGACCAGCTAATACAGCGTATATTATTTGACCTTTCTTAGTCATAGGCGAAGTTGTATAATCCGTAAGCATGAAGAATCCACCTAACATAAGTCCTCCAGCAAACAGTTGATATATTGCGAAACTTATATTAAATCCACCTAAAAGGAATGTTAATATAAATACAGTTGCTATGTAAAATACTGGTATAACATAATTTATTATGCCTTTATACATTAGGTATACTCCACCTAATAATAATAATATTGCTGATGTTTCACCTATACATCCACCAATATTACCAATCATCATATCAGCAAGACTAATTCCATTATTAGAAAGGTCTGCTAATCCCGCAGCTCCATTTTTCAAAAAGCTTAATGGAGTTGCTGTAGTAACTGCATCTAAATTTTTACCTATCCAGTTAACACCTGGTTGAGTCCAAGCAGTCATTGCTACTGGAAATGATGCTAATAAAAATGCTCTTGCAGCAAGTGCTGGGTTGACAAAGTTACATCCAATTCCACCAAATACCATTTTAACTACTAATATTGCAAATATTCCTCCTACTAGACACATCCACCAAGGAAGTGATGCTGGTACGTTAAATGCTAATAATAATCCTGTGACAACAGCTGAAAAATCTCCTATAGTACTTTTTTGCTTCGTAAATTTTTGATATAAAAATTCAGTACCTACTGTACCAAGTATACAAAAAAACATAGCACTCAAAGCATTAAGTCTAAAGAAGTATACTCCTGCTACTGCTGCTGGAAGGAGTGCTATAATAACTTGTTTCATTATATATGAAGTATCTTCATTACTTCTCACATGAGGAGAAGATGATACTATCAACTTATTTTCCATCGTTTTTCCCCCTTAACTTTCTTTATTTCTGAGCAGCTTGCTTTCTTCTCTTTGCTCCTATTTCTCTCTTTGCTGATCTTATAGATTGAAGTAATGGCCTTCTTGCCGGGCAAATAAATGAACAAGACCCACATTCTATACAATCCATTGCTCTATGATATTCAGCTGTGTCATAGTCATCTTTTAAAGAATATGCACTTATGAAAAGTGGTTGTAAGAATGATGGACATACATCTGTACATCTTCCACATCTTAAACAGTTTTGAATATCTGGAGTACGTGATTCTTCCTCATCCAAACATAAAATTCCTGAAGAACCTTTATTAGTTGCTATTTCAGTAGTATACTGGGCTATTCCCATCATAGGTCCACCCATTATAACCTTACCAACCTTCTTATCTTCTTTAAATCCACCACATTGTTCTATTATTTCTGAAACTAATGTTCCAACTTTTGTTATTAGGTTCTTTGGTTCTTTTATGCAACTACCCGTTATTGTAGTGATTCTTTCTACCAAAGGCATACCTGTTTTAATAGATTTAGCTATTTGTGCTGCTGTGGCAACGTTGTCAACAACTGCACCTGCTGCTATTGGTAATCCACCAGATGGAACTTCTTTGCCTGTACACGCATAAATAAGTTGTTTTTCTGCTCCTTGTGGATATTTCACTTGAAGACCAACAACTTCGATTTCACTATAATCTTTAGCTGCATTTTGAATTGCTTCTATAGCATCTGGTTTATTTGTTTCAATTCCTATAAATCCTTTTTTAACATCTAATACCTTCATTAATGCTCTTAAACCAAATACAACATCTTCTGGATTTTCCACCATCAATCTGTGGTCTGCAGTTAAATATGGTTCACATTCTGCACCATTTAATATAACTACTTCTGCTTTGCTATCTGGTGGAGGAGATACTTTTACATGGTTAGGGAATGTAGCTCCACCCATACCTACTATTCCTGCCTCTTTTATGATACCTACTATATCTTCTTTGCTCAAATCCTCTAACTGACCTTTTGGTTGAACACTTTCATGTAATTCTTCCTTAAAGTCATTTTCTATAACTACACATTGAGCTGAACCACCTGGTACTTCATGTTGTTCAATAGCAATAACTTTACCTGATACCGAAGAATGAACGTTACATGAAACGAAACCTTGTTGTTCACCTATTTTTTGCCCAAACTTTACTTCTTCACCAACTTCAACAATAGGTTTAGCTGGTGCCCCTATATGTTGCTGAAGAGGAATGTAAACTATCTTTGGAGCTTGAGCTTTTTCAAGTGCCTTTGTGTTAGAGTACTCTTTTCTATATGGAGGATGTATCCCTCCCTTAAAAGTTAAGAGTTTCATTGTTTTACCCCCTTATCTATAAAAAAACATTTTTTCTGTCTTCTATAAGTATACTATATATATTAAAAAATCTTAACAATTGTTAAAAAAATATCCGTATTTTTATAATTTATTTTATAAATCAACATCCCTATATTAAGCCAAAATCAGGAAAAGGATTGCTTAATTAAACAATCCCTTTCGTATAGCTTTCTAAAGTCCAAATTTTCTGTATTTTATTTTATAGAATTTATGAACATAGAATACTCTTGCATAGATGATAAAAGTAGACTTTCACTTACGCTATATTTTTCTTCATTTGCAGCTTTTGAAGCTGTATCAATTTTTTCATTCACATTCTTTACATACTCTATTAAATTATCTTTAAATAAACTCATTTCAGAATAATCAATCTTTTCAGCCTCTTTTGATATATTTTGTGATATTGCCTTTCTATTTGTCAAAATAGTATTATATTTTTCCATATCTACATTATTTTCAGCATTCGACCAAAAACTTGATTCTTCTTTAAAGTTTGTTATTAATTTATTTAATTCTTTGGATATACTCTCTATATAAGCATAATTACTTGTATATTCTAAAGATAACATAGGTGCATCTAAATGTGATAAAAATGCATCTGGAAATACCTTTCTTACACTACTTATATGCTTTCTAACATCATTTTCATCAAAAGAAGAATATGTCTGTATTTTTTTTACACCTTCCTTCTCCATAACTGAAAAAGGTATATCATTATTAACTAATGATGTTTGTATTTTTTTTAAATCATCATTATTATCTATTGCAGCAACTTGAATAGTATACATATCCCACCCTTCTATAGTGGCTAATTTAACTTCTTCTGGTTCTTTAGCATTATTTACTGTTTTTTCTGGATTAGTTTTCTGTTTATCATCTGAATTGGTTTGTGATTTAGATTTTTTTCCGTTTTTTATTGAATTTAATTCATCAGATATATCTTTATAAGTTATATCTGATGAATTATTTAGAAATGGTATTTTAGCCGATACATACTCCAATATCTTACTATCTTTTATTTTTGTATAAGAATAATAGCCGATTAGACACAAGCAAGCAATCGTTATAACGTATTTACGCAAATCAATCTTATGTCTATTATTATTAAATCCTCTGTATATCGTTTTTCTTCTATTCATTAGTTTGTCCCTCCCAAAATTATATTATTAATAAAGTATATTTTTAAGAGTCACAATTTATGAATACAAATAATTATTTGTTCTAATTTTTTAATAAGAAATCATATTTATTAAGCAAATCTTCTTGCCCCAAGTAGTGCTTTAGACCAATATGAACTGGTTAAATTATCCACTTTAACCTTATTAGGATTAGTCTGAGTACCACTACAATGAATAAATCTACTGTTACCTACATATATACCTACATGATTAGTTGTTCCATCACCATCAGTATCAAAATAAACTAAATCTCCTGGTGCATAATTTCCCATAGAAACTGAACTTCCAAACTTAGCTTGTTCTCTAGAAACTCTAGGAATAGAAATACCTACAGAGTTTTTAAAAACATACTGTGTGAATCCAGAGCAGTCAAATTTATCAGGTCCTGATGCTCCCCATTGATATGGTATTCCAATAAGAGTATACGCAAAGTCTACTATTGTTGAGCCTTTTGCTGTAGATTTATCTGAATTTCCAGTAAATGATGAATTTGAATTACTATTAGATTGAGAATTCTGATTAGATGATGAATTTGAATTTTCTTTTGTACCTTCATTAGTCTCAGAAATATAGTTAGCACTCACCCATCCAGTTGTTCCATTTGATAACTTTACTTTATACCATCCACTATTCTTAGCTTTTAATTCAACAACATCTCCACCATTTAATTTTCCTATTATAGAATAGCTTGTCCCAGGACCACTTCTTACATTTAAGCTTACAGTAGATGTTACCTTACCATTTTTACCTTCAATTGACTCTTCACTAGATGGTTTTTTATCAGAATTATTAGTAGTATTTGAGTTTGAATTATTGGAATTATTTGTCCCAACATCTTCTGATGTTTTAGAAATATATTGACTACTAGCCCACCCAGTAACCCCATTTGATAGCTTTATTTTATACCATCCATTGCTTTGTTCTAATAATTTTACTACATCTCCATTATTTGCCTTACCAACTAATGAATAGTTAGTACCTGCACCACTTCTTATATTCAGTCTAGAACTCACATTTACCTTGCCATTTCCACTTACAGTTGTTCCACTTGAAGTTGAATTACTTTGATTTGATGTGCTTTCAGATGAACCACTTGTTGATATGTATTTTGCACTTCCCCATCCAACAATAGAACCCGATACTCTTACTTTATACCATCCATTAGATTTTTCTAAAATCTCTACAGCTTTTCCTTTGTATAATTTTGCTACTTTGTCACAATTAGTACTTGGCCCACTTCTTATATTCAAGGCACTTGCTGTTACTATACCTTTTTCAAGAGCACTTGCATTTATGGAGCTAACAGATACTGCCACTGCTCCAATTCCTAAAGCTGCTATAGCTTTCTTCACTAATATCACTCCCCCCAAAAAAATTTTATAATCATAAAGTCATAACATTATTATCCATTTTTAGTACCTATAATTTAATGATAACTTATTCTATTATTAATTGTAAAGAAATTATAAATATATCCTTAAAATTAATGATTTTTAGGAAGTATTTCAATCCAATAATTATCCGGGTCTGCTATAAAATAAATTCCCATACTTTCATTTTCAAAACATATACAATCTAAATCTTTATGAAGTTTTTTTGCCTCATCAAACTCCTCAACTTCTAAAGCTAAGTGAAATTCATTATCTCCTAAATTGTATGGTCTGTCCCAATCTCTAAGCCAAGTTAATTCTAATGTATGACTAGTAATGCCATCTCCTAAATAAACTAATATAAAACTTCCATCTTCTGCTTCCTTACGCTTTACTTCTTTAAGACCTAAAGCTTTATTATAAAAATCTAAACTTTTCTCTAGGTCAGTGACATTGAAATTATTATGGCAAAAATTAAACTTCATTTTGAAATCACCCTCCAATTTTTATTTTTTTTATATTATATCATTATTATAAATTTATTTAAATCACATTAAGTTAAAAATTTGAATAATACGGTTTAGTTACCAAATAATGGTAAATTATTTAAAGGAATATGTCAAAAAAAGAATAAGCTCTCTCAAACGCATAAAATTTATAACCAAGTTATATTTAATCATGCAAATTAACAGAACTTATTCTTTAAAATTTTTATAATTAATATCTCACTTCATTTAATTCCAAGTAAATCAATTAAAGCTTTAATTTTTAATCTTTTCTTTGATAATATAATTTATTACTTTTTTTCTAATATCTTCAGCATTATAATCATCTTCTACTTCTATATCCAAAAGTTTTGCTATTGACTTCATATCTTCCCTAGTCTTTGATCTATAGCTTGATATTAATTCATCTTTTATTTTCTCAGGTTCTAAAAGATATTCTTCATCTCCTCTTTTGAAAACAACATATTTTTGAGCATATGAACTTCTATTATAGTATATATATCTTGATATTTTTCTTAAAATTTGATTATATGAAAGTCTCTTGTTAATATCAAGTTTTAAGTACTCTGAAAAGGCAAATAGCTCTTTTTTTGATTTAAATAATGCTTCTTTCTTTATGGTTCTTGATATTGAAGTTACACTTTCTTGATATGCACACTTTTTTAACATTTTTAAATATACTCTATTAAGACCAATACTTTGATTGAATTTTTTAATGTTATTATTAATAATCTTATCCAGGTTACCTTCAAAGTATTTTTTTGCTCCTTTTTGTGATACATAACTCTCAAGTTCTTTGTGGGCCATATCAAGTATCATTTTTTTTAAATCTTCTTTATATCCCCTAGATTCCATGATACTCCCTCCCTTAGCTATTTATAGTATATTCAAAAAGCTTAAGAAATGTGATTCATCACAAAATTTTTTTTACTTTTTATGTATATATTAATTTAAAAGGGGAGATAATAGTAATGTAAAATCAAACATACTCAATCTCCCCCATTTTTAGACCTCTATTACTCCCCCAATAGAGGTCTTTTTTTAGTTTATTATCTTCTATTCAATTCCCTTTAATTCAAACCCTAACTCTTCTATTACTTCTTTTAGTTTTTCAATTGATACATCATCTTTCATATCTACAGATGCACACTTATTTCCTAAATTTACATCTAAAACTTCAATACCATCTATATCTTCTGTTAATGCAGTTTTAAGATGATTTACACAATGACCACAACTCATACCTTCTACTAATAGTTTCTTCTTCATTTAATTACCTCCTTATACCCTACAAGGGTATTTTACCATATAGTTTAAACTTTTTAAATACCAATCAATAATTTAATTTGATTCATTCGGTTTTATATCTAGATTAGAAATTCCCTCATATACATCAAAATCATTTGGAGTAATTTTGCCTTTTAATCTACTATTACTTACAATATAGTTGTTTCTGATAGCTAAACTTATAAATGTTGCATTATCTTTTACATATGTCTGTACATTTTTGTATGCTTTTTTTGTTTCAATTTCAGATGCAGAACTTGTAAGTGCAGACATATATCCATTCAACTTATCATCAGTATATCCACTACTTGCTATGATACTGCTTGCATCTGGCACACTTGATAGTTTCCATCCAACCAACGCTAAATCATAGTTTTTAGAATTAAGGGCATTTTCCATATCTTTATCTGATAGCTGATTTATTGTATTATTTATTCCTATAGCTTTTAAATTTTCACTTATTATATTTGCAGTTTTTATTCTCTCACTATTATCTCTGTTTACTATTATTTTTAAATTCATCTCAGAAAGTCTTTTCTTTACTTCCTCTTTTTCTCTATTTTTCTTATCCTCAGCTTCTTTTTTGATTCTATCAGCTTCTGCTTTTTTAGCTTTTGCTTCTTCTTCTGGAGTAAGTTTCTTTGTATTCTTTTTAGGTGATTTTTTTTGATTTTTTTCTGCTTTATTGTCCTTTGGATTTACTAAGTTTACATTTGCATATTCTACTTTAGCAAGACACTCTATTGCTTTATCTTTATTAAACTCTAAATCTTTCATTTCGCTATTATAATATTTTGACTTTGAATTAAGTGGAAAATTAACTGGAGTAGCATCATCCATATAACCTTCACTAATAATTCTATCTTTATTTATAGAATGTGCAATTGCTTTTCTAAAATTAACATCTTTGAAAAAAGGATTATTATAATTAAATAATACACACTCATAATCTCTACCTTGATATTTTGTTATATTAAATTCTTTTTCTTGAAACTTACTTAAATCATTTAATTTAACATTGGTTATATCACTATCAAGAGCCATAACCATAGAGGTTCTTGCATCTTCATTAGGCACCATACCCACTTTTATATTCTTCATGGTATTTGGAACTTCTTCATAATAATCTTTGTTTACAGATAAAACCATTCCTTCTCTTTCTGTATATGATTCTATTTTATATTTCCCATTTCCAATCATATTATTATTCTTGTCATTTACATCTTTAGAATCTAAATGATTTTGAGATACTATTGGAAAAATTAAACTGTCAATAGAAAAAGCATATCTAGCTTTAAATTTTATTGTAAAATCTTTATCTGATTTAATATTCACAGAAGCTATATTTTTGATAAGTTCATTATATGGGCTATCTGCACTTTTTTGAATTAAACCAATAGTATAATTTACATCATTTGAAGTAACAGCTTTTCCATCATGCCATTTTGCATCTTTTAGCTTTATATCTATACTCATTCCATCCTGAGCTATATTATACTCCTTAACTAATTGAGGAGTCACATTATAGTTCTCATCTATAGTAAATAAACCATCATAAACCAAATTCATTATATAACCAACAGATTTATCAGTATTAATTATAGGGTTTATGGTTTTTGGAGTTACCATAGTTAAGTTTATATATTTAGCATCTATAGAACTTTGACTTTTTAAACTTGAATCACTACTACTTTGTTTTGTTTTAGTATTACTACAACCAACTACCATAAGAGTTATAGCTAAAATAACTGTTAAGACTTTTATTCTCTTCATTAGTTTTTTCCTTTCTTGCCATATATC
Source organism: Clostridioides sp. ZZV14-6345 (assembly GCF_020657775.1). Classification (NCBI taxonomy): domain Bacteria; kingdom Bacillati; phylum Bacillota; class Clostridia; order Peptostreptococcales; family Peptostreptococcaceae; genus Clostridioides; species Clostridioides sp. ZZV14-6345. Next base: position 46,108 of record NZ_JAGWCX010000004.1, read on the forward strand.
TCATTATAATGTTTATAATTATTTTTAACTTTTTCTACATACTTTGAAGTTTGCTTAAAGGGTATATCATGTAGATTTTCTCCATCTTTACTATATTCATTATTTTCTAACCATTTTCTCACATTACCTGAACCACCATTATATGCAGCTATTACTAAATCCAATTTACCAAACTCTTTGTATAACTTATTTAAGTACCAACAACCAAGTCTTATATTAGTCTCTGGGTCGAAAATATCGACATTTTTTAGATTTAATTCCTCTGCTCCCCAATCTCTAGTTATATCTAATATTTGCATTAATCCCTTTGCTTCTTTTTTTGAAACAGCAGAACTATTAAACTTACTTTCGGCTTTTATAACACTGTAAACTATATTTTCATCTAAATTAAATTCTTTAGAATACTTTTCTACATATTCTGAATATTTTTTAGGATATAAAAATTTATGTATTACTTTGCTTTCCATTAATAGTGCTCCAAATAAGATTATAAAAATAGATAGAATCAATACTTTCTTACTATTCACGCCAATTCTCCTTCATGTACTCAATAAATTTATGTGCTTTACTTTCTAATTCAGTTATTGTTCCCGAATTATCTATTATATAATCACCATATTTGGATTTTTCTTCCTGGCTCATTTGTGAATTTATCCTACTAAGTGCTTCTTGCTCACTACAATTATCCCTCTTTTGTATTCTACTAATTTGTACTTGTTGTTTACAAGTAACCACTAATAGCTTGTCAACCATCTCTAAAAAACCACTTTCTACCAATATTGCTGCATCTAATACTACTATACTTTCACCTTTTTTTCTTACTTCTTCTATTTCACTTATTATTTTTTCTCTTATTCGTGGATGAGTCAAATTATTTAACTCCTTAAGTTTTTCTTCATTATTAAAAACTATTTTACCAAGAGCTTTTCTATTTAGAGTTCCATCATCATTTTTTATATTTTGTCCAAAATGGTCAAACACTTTTTCTAATAACAACTTATCATCAAATATTTCTCTAGATATAATATCAGCATCCACTATAGAAATGTTAAGATTCCTAAATATATTTGATAGGCTGCTTTTTCCACAGCCTATTCCTCCTGTAAGTCCTAATATCAACATAAAATCACCTACTTTGTCTCATACCAAGAACTACCTACATTTAAATCTACATCTAAGTGAACATCCATATTTACGGCATTTTCCATTTCTTCTTTTACTATTTTCTTAACTATATCTATTTCATCATCAATTGCTTCAACTATCAATTCATCGTGAACTTGTAGTATAAGTTTTGATTTCAAATTATTCTCTTCCAATTTTTTATGAACATTTATCATAGCAATTTTTATTATATCTGCTGCACTTCCTTGTATTGGTGCATTCATTGCAAATCTCTTTCCTCTATTTCTTTCCATAAAATTACTTGACTTTATTTCTGGTATATATCTTCTTCTGTTTAAAATTGTTACAGCATATCCATCCTCACTAGCCTTTTCTACTGTTGTGTCCATAAACTCTTTTATTTTATGGTATTTAGCAAAATAACTTTCGATATATTCTTTCGCCTTTGGAACAGGTATATTTAAATCATCAGCTAGGCCAAAGTCACTTTTACCATATATAATACCAAAGTTTACAGCTTTAGCTGCACCTCTCAATTCACTAGTAACATCTTCCATAGGAACATTAAAAACTTGCGAAGCTGTTTTGGTATGAATATCTTCATGATGTTTAAATGCTTCTATCATATTTTCATCCTGACTCATATGTGCAAGAACTCTTAGCTCTACTTGTGAGTAATCGGCATCAACCAACTTACAGTTATCATCTGCAATAAACACTTTTCTTATTTTTCTACCCATTTCCATTTTTATAGGTATATTTTGAAGATTTGGTTCTGTAGATGAAATTCTTCCTGTAGTTGTTATAGTTTGATTGAATGATGAATGAATTCTATTGCTTTCTGGATTTATTATATTCAAAAGCCCTTCAACGTAAGTAGAATTCAACTTTACTATTTGTCTATACTCAGTTATCTTATCTATTATTGGATGTTTATCTCTTAATTTTTCTAGAACATCTGCATTAGTTGAGTATCCAGTTTTAGTTTTTTTAATTATTGGAAGCTCTAATTTTTCAAATAATATAACACCCAATTGTTTTGGTGAATTTATATTGAATGGCTCTTTTGATAATTCATAAATTTCCTTTTCTAGTGTAGCTATTATTTCTTTAAACTCTACACTCAATTCATTCAATATACTTTTGTCTACTTTTATACCTTCATACTCCATATGCCCTAAAACTTCTACTAAAGGCATCTCTACATGATAAAAAAGACCATCCATACTCATATCTATTAGACTTCTTTCCATCATAGGAACTGTTTCTTTAACTGTGCATATTATTTGACCCATATACTCAGCTAAATCCTCAAATTCTAAATCTTCATAGTTTTTAGATTTAACACCTTTTCCTAATAATTCTTCTTTTGATTTAACCTTTTTTGATAAATACTTCATAGCTATTGCACTACAATCATATGAAGTAGATGAAGTTGAATCTATTAAATACTCAGCTATTGTTATATCAAAATACATATTTTCTAAATTTATATTATATGGTTTTAAAGATATATAATCATCTTTTAAATTATATCCATATTTTTTGATTTCGTTATTTGAAAGTACGCTATCTAATTTTGTTATTTCATCTGAATTTATATAATATATTTTTTCTCCATCTACACTTATAAAAATATATATTATATTTTTTTCAAGTATATTACCTTGTCCTCTAACAGTTTTTAAAATAACTTGTCCTTTTTTATTTACTTCATCTATAAATTTTTCTATGTCTTTTAATTTTAATATTTCTATTTTTTCTTCTACTTGTTTTGTATCATCTGAATCTACTAAATCAACTAGTCTTGATAATAGACTTGTAAATCCAAAATATCTAAATTTATCTAAAAGTTCATCTTTATCATAATCACCAAAAATCATACTATCTAAATTTACTTCTATTGGTACATCTCTTATAATAGTTGCAAGTCTTTTACTTTGAATAGCTATTTCTTTATTTTCTTCTATTTTCTTTTTTACACTACCTTTAAGCTTATCTGTATTCTCTATTAAGTTCTCTATACTAGAAAACTCTTTTATAAGCTTTATACCTGTTTTTTCACCTATTCCAGGTACTCCAGGTATATTGTCCGACTTATCTCCCATAAGACCTTTTAAATCAATAAACTGTGTTGGGGTCATCTCATATTTTTCAATCACAGAATTAAAGTTATATTCTTCTACTTCTCCAACTCCTTTTTTTGTTATAAGAGTAGTTGTATTATCTGAGGCAAGTTGAATAGCATCTTTGTCTCCAGTTACTATGTATACCTGATATCCATTATCTTCTGCTTTTTTAGAAACAGTTCCTATAATATCATCTGCCTCATAGCCATCTATTTCTAACCTGTTTATTTTAAATTTATCTAAAAGGTCCTTTAATGGCTGTAATTGTTCTGCCAATTCATCTGGCATTCCCTTTCTTCCAGCCTTATACTCTTTATATTCTAAATGTCTAAATGTAGGTGCTTTCCTGTCAAAAGCTACACTTATATGTGTTGGTTTATATATATCTATCATTTTAAATAGCATTGTTGTAAATCCATATATAGCATTGGTCTTTAACCCTTCTTTATTATTCATCTCTGGTAGAGCATAAAAAGCTCTATTTATTATTGAATTTCCATCTATTATAATTAATTTTTTTTCCAAATTGTATCACTCCTAAAAATTATCTATTTTTGTAACATATATATTATATACCAATATACTGTTATTTAATATTCCCATAATAATAATAGTATATTAAAATTAAATATGTTGCAAATAATATATTTTTTTGCTATAATAATATACATGACATGCCCGAGTGGTGGAATTGATAAATACAAAGGACTCAAAATCAACTCTGTTGATTCATAAGTTTTTATAATGTTTTACAGTTTGATGAGTATTTTGTATTCAATATTCCTCTTGCATATTCTTGGAAAATTTGGTAGGATATACAAGTAACTCGGATTTAAAATATAAGCCGCTGTGGCGGAACTGGCATACGCATACGACTCAAAATCGTACGGGAAACCATATGGGTTCGAGTCCCATCAGCGGCACCAATAAATTAAAACTCTTTAGTATATACTAAAGAGTTTTTTTATTGTAATATTTTTTCATCTTTGTTTTCTAGCCTTGCATATCAATCATCATTATTCAGTATAACGATTCGATATTATTTTAAAGTATTTGTCATTTAAAACAAACTTGTAATAAAGCATATCTGAAAGTATTCTGACCCCAATACTTAATAAAGAGTTCTTTTTGAAATTATAGATATAAACAATATCTATCTTAATGAACTGTATAGAGCCACAACCAAAGGCAAACACATATAGTTAAGTAATATATCCTTGATTTTTCTTTATTGTTTTATTATAAGAGCTTTATTAATTCATTATAATATTATATCATTTTAAAAAAATTATGTAAAAAATCAAAATTTACATATATATTAATTAAAATTGCAAAAACACAGTTAAATTTGTACAATTAACTACTTAAAACTTGAAAATACTTCCTTTGCTATATATTTTAAATAAAGATATAATTTATTTGGTTAAGAAAAGAAGTGGTAAATATAAAAAATAAGGAGTCTAATATGATATTCAGTAGTTTAATATTTTTATTTTTATTCTTTCCAGTCACACTCATTTGCTATTATTTGGTGAATCCTAAGTATAAAAATGCTATGTTACTTCTAGCAAGTATTGCATTCTATGCATGGGGAGAACCAAAATATATACTTTTAATGACGCTATCAATAATAGTTAATTATATATTTGGTATTAAAGTTTCTGACAGTAAAGATAAAAAAATATGGGTTATACTCTCTGTGATTTACAATATATCTATTCTTGGTGTATTCAAGTACAGCAATTTCTTTGTAGATAATATTAATTTTTTATTCAATACAAATATAACTATATCTGAGATTAAATTACCTTTAGGTATCTCATTTTTTACATTCCAGATAATGAGCTATGTAATAGATGTATATAGAAATGATGCTAAAGTACAAAGAAAATTAACTAATCTAGCATTATACATAAGTTTATTCCCTCAACTTGTGGCAGGTCCTATTGTTAGATATCAGACTGTGGCAGATAGCATTGAGCATAGAGAACACAATTGGGACAAATTTACTCAAGGCGTAAACAGATTTGTTGCTGGTCTTGGAAAAAAGGTAATTCTAGCAAATCAATTAGGTATAATCGCAGATGGTGTATTTAATAAGTCAGCTGGAGATTTATCAAGACTTGAGGCATGGCTAGGTATAGTTTGTTATACATTTCAAATATTCTATGACTTTAGTGGCTATAGTGATATGGCTATTGGTCTAGGTAAGATGTTTGGATTTGAGTTTTTAGAAAACTTCAACTATCCATATATATCTCAAACAGTATCTGAGTTTTGGAGAAGATGGCATATATCTTTAGGTACTTGGTTTAAAGACTATGTGTACTTCCCATTAGGTGGAAGTAGAGTTTCTAGGGCAAAACTATATAGAAATCTATTTGTAGTATGGTGTTTAACTGGTATGTGGCATGGAGCTAGTTGGTCTTTTATTATATGGGGTCTATATTATGGAATATTAATATCAGTAGAAAAAGCATTCTTAGAAAAGTTTCTATATAAGATGCCAAGAATTATAAGACACATATATTTACTTCTTATAGTCATGATTGGATGGGTATTCTTTAGAGTAGATGATTTACCAAAAGCTATTAAATTTATAGGCATTATGTTTGGTGCTGGAAATTATCCAGCTATCAGCAATGCATTCAATGTATTTATGATTGAATATTGGTATGTAATTGTTGGGGCAATCCTTCTATCAACTCCTATTGTAGAAGTTATAAAGTCATTAGTAACTAAAAATAATGAAAATACACTAAATGGCATAGTGTGTCAAGTTGCTAATATGGCTTTCATTGTTGCTTGTATGTTTATTGTAATGGTAATGTTAAGTAGCTCAACTTATAATCCATTCTTATACTTTAGATTCTAATTTTGGAGGTATAGACATGAATAAAAATAAACCAAGGGTTGTTGCCATTTCATTTTTAATTATAATATTTGGATTTTTTATATTAAGCTTTACACTTCCAAAGAAAAAATTAAGTATAACTGAAAATAGAAATCTTGCAAAATTACCGACCATAGAAAATTTAAAAAAAGGTAACTACATAGCTAAATTTGAAGAGTATTTTAATGACCATTTTCCATTTAGAGATGAAATGATATCAATAAATACAAAATCTCAAGCTAGTTTAAATAAAACTAAGGTAGGTAACTATTATTTAGGAAAAGATAACTGGATATTAGGTATGTTTCCAAAAACTTTAGACCAAAACCAATTGAGTAGATATAAAAAGTCTATTAATTACTTATCTGGCCTAAGTAAAGATATGGGAAAAGATGTGTATTTTACAATGATGCCACATAAATCTAATATGCTAAAGCATTTATATCCTAAGTATACTGATAATATGGATAATATAGATACAAATTTAAAGAATTTTAAAAATACATTAAATCCAGATTTAATTAAATATATAGACATGGATGAGTATTTTTTAAGTAACTATTCAGATAAAGAAAGAGAAAATTTATATTTTAAAACTGACCATCACTGGACTGGATATGGAGCATTTGAAGGCTTCAAGATGATAGCATCAAATATGGACTTAGGTCTATCTAAGCAAGATTTGGACAAGCATTTTAACAGCTATAAAAAGTCTATAGTTACTGATAAGAAGTTTGTAGGAAGTTATAATCAAAATATAGATATGCTAATTAAAGAAAATGAATATATAGTTTATATGACAAAAGACAACCAAGATTATAAATTTGATATAAATGGGAAAGAAAAAGAAGAAAAAGAAGTTTATGCAACTAAAAGAGATGATAAAGAGTGGGATTATGGTGGTGCATACATTAGAGGAGCTAAAACTAATATATTAACTATAAAAAATCCTAAAGCATTAGTAGATAAAAAAATACTAATATTTAGAGATTCATATCAGGCTCCTACAACACTTTTATTTGCTGATATGTTTAAAGAAGTAGAAATAGCAGACCCTAGAAATATAAGCTCAATAAATAAAACATACAAAGAAATAATTGAAGAAAGTAATGCAGATATTGTAATGTTTATGTATAATAGTTCTGGGTTTGATTCAATGATAGATTCAATGATAGATAAAGGAATAAAGTAGCCAATAAAAAGCCTCTATTAAATTCAAAATTTAATAGAGGCTTTTTATTGTTTATTTTTTTATTGCTTTGGTAAAAATAAGCTAATCAAAATAAAAGGAAGGAGATATAGAATATTGAATAAAAGACATAATATACTTATAGTATCAGTGATATTATTGATGGGCTTAATTAGCTTTAATAATAAACAAAATTATATTACAATGAAAGAAGTTTTTAATGCTCATATTACGCAGAGTCAAAATAAAAAAATTAAACAAAAATATTATCTAACTGAGGATGGATGGCTATTAGGCAAATTTGCTAAATTATTACCTGATTATCATATAAAATCTTACTCCAAAGCCATTAATAACTTGAGTAACTTAAATAGTAAAAAGGATTTTTACTTTGTTTCACTTCCTCATAAGACAAATATGCTTAAGCACTTATATCCAAGTGATATAGAAGGTAAAAATAATATAGATATTAACAAAGAAAACTTAGAAAAGCAGTTAACAGATATAAATTTCTTAGATACAGATGATTACTTTTATAGAAGTTTTACCGAAAAAGAAAGAGAAAACTTCTTTTTAAAAACAGACCATCACGGAAATTCGTTAGGTGCATTTGAAGAGTATAAGTTTATGCTTGATAAATTAGACCTTGGCTTATCTAAATCAGAAATAGATAACCATTTAAAAAGATACAGTACTCGATATGTAAATGACAAGGTCTTTATAGGTAGTTATAACAAAAAGATGGGATATCCACTTAAGAAAAAAGAGTCTATAAGCTATGTTGAAATAAGTGATGCAAAGTACAAATATTTTATTAGTAATGGTACTAAAGACACTGAGATTAATGAAAATATCATAAAAGCAAAATTAAAAGATAAAAAAGAATGGGACTATGGTGGAGCTTATATGAGAGGTTGTGATTGTAACATACTTAAAATTAGAAATTCAAGCTCTTTAACTAATAAAAAGGCCCTTATATTTAGAGATTCGTATCAAGCACCTATGACCTGGATGTTGGCTGATACTTTTAAGGAACTCGAAATACTAGATCCTAGATATATTAAAAATATAGATATGACTTATGATGAGATAATTAAAAACAGTAATACGGATGTAGTTTTATTTATGTATAATAGCTTTGGATTTGCTGGAATGATACAAGAAATGATTGACAAGGGAATAGTATAACAATTTGAATTAACTCCTTTTTTGTATAAAAAAGGAGCTCCCAACAATCCCTAATCTATATGATAATTTAGCACATCTGTTTAACAATAGAAATAAAATCACAAAGATTCTTAGACAACCATTTATCTTTATGATAAATTAGTTGAGAAACAATTTTATAATTTGTATGATATGGAATCTTAATTAATTCATTACTTTTTAATTCTTTCTCTACTGCAATCTATAATCTTTAACCACAAAAAGCCACAAAATACAATATATACTTATGGCTTTTTATAAATTTATATAATTGTATATAAAGATACATTCAAAAACTGCCTTAAGAATCTAAAGTTTAAAAATCCAACATTTTTATTATGAATTTAAACTTTTTATTACAACTTTTTATCTAATTTATTATATACAACAACACCACAAATAAATTGAAATAAAATAAGCAGTCCAAGAACAACTAAAACCCAATTGCTTATTACCACTACAGAAAATACACTCAATATAGAAACAATAAATATAAGAATTACGAAAACATAAGACATGATTTGATTAGTAATACGTCCAGATTTATCACGTAACATAATTCTTCTTTCATCATTCATCTCTATCCTTTGATTTTTTATCTTTTCTTCATACTCTACTGCTTTTTCAGGTTTACTCCAATACATATATTGAAAAATCATCCATACCCCAGGACCTAAAGCAGCTCCAGATAATCCCCAAATAAAAGCCTCAAATGAAAACTCAGTAAATGTAGCCAACAAAACAAGTAAAATTCCACAAATAAAATATACAATTCCAACATATAACATATTCTTTTTCATTTTTACTCCTCCTCATAAATAAATATTTCCTCAATACTCATATCAAAGTATCTAGATATCTTAAAAGCTAAGATGATAGAAGGATTATATCTACCATTTTCTAATGAACCTATAGTTTGTCTTGATACTTGCAAAGCAGAGGCAAGTTCTTCTTGTTTTATGCCTCTTTCTTTTCTTATTTCTTCTAATCTATTTTTCACATCTGTACCCCTTTAATATCTTAATTATGGAAAGTTTACTTTCCATAATTATACAACTATATTCCATTTATGTCAAGCTTGCTTTCCATATTTACAAAAAAATAACAGGCTATTTTAAGCCTGTAATTTTAGAATTTCATGTTATTTATTAATTTTAACATTGCTTCTGAATTGGAATCCAAACTTCTGTAGTATAATTAGGAGCATTGATATCGCCATTAGGATAAAGTTCAATATCTGGTAAATTAGCATACACATATCCAGAACTTGGTAACCACTCAGTAATAATTCTTTTTTGCAATTCCTGTATTGCCAAAGCATTTGGCATTGGAGAAACACATTCAAATACTGCCCATGTACCTGATGGTATTAAGTATTCATGAGTATTTTCTAATACAGGCTTATCTGTTGGAGCAGCAATATAATAATCTAACCCTTTACTATTTGTGCATACACTAACTCCAAGCAATCCATGAGGTTCGTTATTTATTAACTCTGAAAGTTTATCAATTGTTCCATTTTTTATGGATTTAGCCCATAGCTTAGGAACTTTATCAAAACACTCTTCTACAATCATATTCATACTTTCTTTTATACCAACAATACGGAATCCTTTCTTTTCTACAATACGATATTGCATTTCTACATTCCCTTTTACATAAATACTCAATGTCATCTTAGGATATGCTTTTAAAACAACTCCCTTTGCCCTAGCTGCAGATGGGGAAATATTATGTATATTTTGAAAAGCTCTATTAAAAGATGTTGGTGAATCATAACCATATTTCTCGGATAGTTCTAAAATTTTAATGTTACTATTCTGTAGTTCAAATGCCGCTTTAGTCATACGTCTTCGTCTAATATATTCAGACAATGGCACATCTGCAATATATGAAAACATTCGTTGAAAATGAAAGGTTGAACAACATGCGATTTTTGCTGCTTCTGCATAATCTACTCCACTTTCAAGATTATCTTCAATATAAGTAATAGCTTGATTTAATTTATTTATCCATTCCATTTGATATTACCTCCAAGCAAAGTATACAGTCTAATAAAATAATATACCTCTCTATTCATGCACAAAATTGTAAGCATTTAAATTCACAGGTATTTTTTTATTCATAGATGTAATAAATAAAAAAGTTCAATAACATTATATTATAGAATGCTATTGAACTCTTTATAAAAATTAATTTAAGTGTAGTTAAATTAATTATTAAATTACCTTATATATTACAATATCCAACTATCTTATAGTCTTCTGGTACTTTATAATCTTTATCTGGAGTACCTAAATTCCATTTTAACTCAAACATAGTTGCACTTATTATTGTTGCAAAATAAAGCATAACTATACCTACATCTATTTTTTCTTCATATAAATTAGTATGACCATCTTTTCGAACTGCTAAAACTACAGTACCTCCATCAACTATAAATCTCCATGGTTGTCTGTTTAATGTAGATGGAGCTAATCTTGCATAGTGAAATGCATCAAGAAGTGCTCTTTCTTCTAATATTTCTATATTTGCATTATTTCCCCATTCATTCATATAAACAACATCTTCTACCCCTAGTCTAGAAGAACCATTATCTGTTACAACTTGCATATCAGATTTTGAATAATTTCCCCCAGTCTTTGTAGCATTTAATACTTTAGTGCTACTTACATTTTCTCCATATCCAATAGCTATAATTCCTGTTACCTCTTTATCTGAATTAATTCCAAGTTTTTCTCTTACCTTTTTGCTATCTTCAAAAGTAACCCAACAAGAACCTATTCCAAGTTCTGTTACTTTGAAGATTATATTTTCTCCTATGTACCCTGAATTTTCAATGTAATTATCTTTTACATCAGATAATATTATAATATAACTTGGAGAATCTATCATATTCCCTTTATATCCTGCCACTTTATCTAAATTGTCAAAAACATCACTTCTATTCATAACTCTTATATCAACATCTATTTCTGGAACTAGTTTCTTGCAAGATTCTGAGTATTTCTTAATTTCACTAAGATATTCCTCTTCAATATCTGTGTTTTTATATTCTCTAACAGACTTTCTATTTAATATGATTGTTTTATAATTCATAAGTTTTATCCTCCCCAAACTAGTATTGTCTTAATTATATACCCATTAATATACTATTTTACTCATTTACTTAATAAATAATAATTACAATTTTGTAATAATTATTTATTAATAGTATTCCACTTTTACATTAATAATGACCAGTTATGCAAAATCCATTGCCAACCTTCAAATAAAAACATATTATAAAGGTAATATAAAATAACAAACAAATCTTAACAAAAAATTAAACTTTTTTTACACGAAAGAAGGCTTCCCGTTGCCTTCTTTATTTTTATAAAAAATAAGCTGTTCCTAAAATGATTTCACATTTTTGAAACAGCCAAGTTATTTTATAATGACAACTATAATTTGAGGATGTGAGGGATAGTTGTCATTATAATTTTAGGGTAATTATATTATGTTTTAAGCTAGTTCTTTCTATATTTATATAATACATTTTATATATGAATTTTATATGAGATTGGTATAAATGGTACATGAAATTGCATATATTTATTATATTAAATCTTATTATTACATTTTCCACAACAATATTCATATGTCTCCACATTATTTGGAATATTTACAAATACAAATTCTTTACAGTTCTCACAATACTTTAATATAGATATAGTTCCACAAGTGTAACATTCAAATGTTACACAATCCTCATTTTCCTCTACTATTTCAAACTTTTTACTATGTTCACCACACTCTGGGCACTTGTGATTATTTACATTCATAAATACTCCTCCTTATTAGTATAGTTACATGTCAAAAACTTAATTAATGTATTCTATATTACTTATTATATATTCTATAATAAATCATATTCTAATATAATAAAACAAATTAAATAAAAAAAAACCATAAATTTTAAATTTATGGATTAATTCTTGTAATGATAACTCTATTTGAGGATGTGAGGGAGGGTTATCATTACAATAGGGTATTATATTATGGTTTTTAAGCTAGTCTTTCTATACTTTATATAATACATTAACTATATGAATTTTATATGATTTTTACATAAATATTTTATGAAATTTAAATTTTTTAGTTATTTTGAAATTTGTAAAAAGTTCTCTGAAAATCCATAACATCATAAAAAACCAACATTTAAGTAAAACATCATAAAAAAATTTGTTCAATAATTTTAACAAGTTATATCACCTCATTATAATTATTGACACAAACTTAAATAGACAATCTACAAATCCCCTATAAAACTTAATTTTAATACTTATTGATACATAATCTCTAGTTTATCAATCCTATTTTGCATCTCTAAGAAAATTTCTTCAACGGAATTGTCAAATATATTGCCTAAATAAATTCTTTTATCTTTTTGAAGTGAATAAGATTTTACGCTACCATCAGAAGAAATGTGTAAATGACTCCATTCTGCACCATATTTTGAAAACCTCTCCTTTGTATCTTTAAATCTCATATCCTCTATTTTTATTGCTTTTTCCCTGTCTCCTCTTACTACCGTATGTCCTCTTTTTATTAAACTAGTTATTTTTATATCTTCTTTTAATTTAACATGTGTATCATCATTTTTTGAATATACTTTCCATATCACTTTATGGCGATAATTATCTAATTCTTTTATTAAGCTACTATCAATAGTAAAACTATCCTTAGTTACTACAACTAAATCAAAATGGTCTAGCATATATTGAAATACTTCTCTCATATTTTTATTTTTTAAAATGTCCTCACCAATAACCTCTATAAATCTACAGCCTTTCTCATACATACACTTTAATAGACTTGTGATTTCAGAGAAATACTTATTTGTATTATTATTTCCGTCTATTTCTATAGTAAAATACAAAGGAGTTAGATATGTTTTATTTCCTGTTATCTCAAATACACTTGATAATGTCTGTATCTCATCTTCAAAAGTTAAATACACATTCTCATAAAACATAAAAAATTCCATCACTTTTTCTCTCACATCAGGGATATTTCTATATCTGTTGAATAATATATTTATTATATCTTCAGTAGTATTTTTCCCATCACATTCTACCAGTACAACAATTTGCTTCCAACTTAAGCTATCCACATTTCCTATACTTTTTTTATATCCATTTGCCTCATCATAAATAGGACCAATTATGATGTTTTCTTTTGGCCACATATGAACCCTCGTTCCATCTTTTAATTTTGGATATTTATTTCTTACAGACTCATAAAATCTACTTGTATCACCCATGATTTTTTACTACCCCCCATATTTTAAACATTCTATGCTAAAAATAGCACTTTATTTTTATTAATTCAACAATTATTCAAAATTGGTCATTATACATGTTTAACTGGATTTCACATCAACTTTATTTATATGTTATTGATGTTTATATGCAAAGTCTTACTAATTAGACTTCAATATAATCTTAACTATTTCTGGTTTACAATTAAGTCTAATTAGAACTTTTGAACCTCCTAAGCCCTTATTTAAAATCATAGTGCTATTATCTTTTTCATATTTTCCCCAATCATATTTAGGAAAGAATTCTCTATTTGGAGATAATACACCTCCAATAAAAGGTATTCTTATTATGCCACCATGAACATGTCCAGCTAAAACTAAATCTGCTCCCCATTTTGCATATTTTTCAAAGAAAAATGGTGTATGAGCTAAAAGTATATTATATTCATTTTCATTTACTTTACCCAGATTATCTTCTATAAAATTGTCACTTAATTCTAACTTTTTATTATTAGCAAAAAAATATGGATAGCATTCTAACGGTATAATTAAACCATATAAATTAAGATAACTATCTCCTCTATATATTCTTACAGATTCATTTTCCATATTTATTATTTTCTTTGAATATAACTCCTTAAAATAACCTTTATATAGATGCTTGTACTTTTTTATCAAAGATTTTTGTTCATGATTTCCAATTATATGGTATACTTCATATTTTTCTACCAAATTATCTATTAAATCTAATGCAACTTGAAAATTTTTATTTTCTCCATCAACTAAATCTCCTGTTATAAATATAACATCTGGATTTAATGACTCAATTTTATCTATCAATATCTTATTATTATTTTTATCAAACATCTTATTATGTAAATCACTCACTTGAACTATTTTAAAGTCATCAAATTCTTTTGGAATCTTCTTGTTGAAAATAGTATATTCTGTCGTTTCTATATTTTTAGTTTCATACTTATACAGAATATACAATAATGCTAATACTAATACTGTCAATAAAATCTTTATAATCATATTATCTTCCTCTTTATTCTATTTTATTAATATTATTATAATGCTTTTATGTTTTTTTAAAAACAATAACATCAGCACATATATATAAATCTTTTCGACATTATAAAAATAAGTTATCCTTTTCTAAAATTGTCATTTATTTTAGAAAAGGATAACCATAAAATTATCTATAAACTTCTATATTATGAAATATAGTTTTCCCTTTATTTAAATTTTTATATACATGTTCTAACGTTCCATCAAACCTAATAGAATGTCCAGACTCTAAAATATAAGTTTTCCCATTTACATTAAGGTCAAGCTTCCCTTCTATCACAAGTACATACTCTTCTAAAACATGACTATGTGTAGATGAAACATGAGTGCAATTTTCTTCAAGCTCAATTATAAAAAGTTCAAACCTTCTCTGAGGACTGAAAGGAAATATTGGATATAACTTCATATTCCCTTTTTGTTCAATAATAGGCTCTACTTCTTCTTTTTTTATAACTTCATAAGTATTTGTATTTTCATTTAATAGTGTAGTAAAATTTATTTTAAATCCAGATGAAATTTTCCATAAGGTAGATACTGTTGGACTCGATTCACCTCTCTCAATCTGGCCAAGCATTGCTTTACTAACTCCTGTCATCTTCGAGGCTTTATCTAAACTTAGGCCCATTTCTTGTCTCAATAACCTTAAATTTTCTCCTACATTAGGAAATTTATTTTCCATGTTAAAATCCTCCTGATAGCTATTTGTATTCTATGATTTTTACTCCTGTAAGTTCTACTATCTCTTTTAATTTTAACATATGATTGTTACAAATTTCATCAAATTCATATATATAATCTTCAAGTCCTAATGCCTTATATTTATCAATTCCAAACTTATGATATGGGAGTAATTCCATCTTTCCTCCTGGAACATTCTGTTTTACAAATAATGCAGTATTTCTTATGTTTTCTTCACTATCATTTACTCCATAGATAATTGGTACTCTTATAACCATAGATTTATTCAGATTTGAAATCCTACATATATTATCTAATATAATTTTATTGCTTACTCCTGTATATTCTTTATGAATATTATCATCCATAGATTTTATATCTACAAATATATGGTCTATTTTCTCAAATACATCATTTACTTTATTCCAATCAAAATATCCACAAGTTTCAATTGCTATATTTATACCTTTATCATAAAAAACATCAACTAATTCTCTTAAAAAATCAATCTGAAGTGTGGGTTCTCCTCCAGAAAAAGTTACCCCTCCATTAGATTCAAAGAAAAATATAAAATCTTTTTCAACTTCCTTTACTATTTCTTCAACACTCATTTCTTCGGTCATTATACATATAGCATCTTTAAGGCATGCTTTAACACATTCTCCACATAAATCACATTTATTGTTTATTTGCGTTCTATCAAATAGTGAACTTATATTTTGGTGACAAACATCTATACACCTATTGCAAGATACACATTTATCCTTCATAACACCTAGCTTTACTATATTGCTCCATGAATCTGGATTAGAGCACCACTTACATTTTAATTTACATCCTTCTAAAAATATAGTAGCCCTTATTCCATCTCCATCATTTACTGAAAAATGTTGTACTTTTACAACTCTACCTTTTCTACTCATAATCTACCTCATAATTAAAAATTACTATGTGAATTTCTAGCTATTATAGCATCTTGCATTTCTCTTGATAAATTAACAAATTGAGTACTATATCCAGCAACTCTCACTAATAAATCTTTATATTCCTCTGGATTTTCTTGAGCCTTTAATAGAATATCATTTGCTATTGTATTAAATTGTACATGGAATCCTCCTAAAGCAAAGTATGATTTAACCATAGACGTTAGATTTCTAAGCCCTCTTTCTGTTTCTATTAAATCTTGATTAAGTCTTAAATTTAAAAGTGTTCCACCAGTATGAACATCATGATTTATTTTTGATGCAGATTTCATAGCTGCTAGTGGGCTTGTTGTATCAGTACCAACAAATGGAGAAACTCCCTCTGTCAAAGGTTTTGTTGCTTTTCTTCCACATGGAGTTGCACCTACAATTTTTCCAGTTGGTACATAGTTTGATATTCCCATAAATGCACTATTAAATTTAGAACCAAATATATCCTTGTATTTTCTAGTTTCAGTATAATAAAAATCAGAAACTTCAATTGCTAATGAGTCTACATAATCATTATCATTTCCATACTTAGGAACATCTAATGCTAGTTTTCTTAACTCTTCATAACCTTCCCAATCATTATTTAGTGCTTTTGTTAACTCTTCCAGTGTAGTAACCTTATCTTCAAATACTAGTTTCTTTATAGCTGCTAATGAATTTGAAACTACACCTAACCCTATACCAGTTAATACAGGTCCTATATTATATTTTGCTCCCCCTTTACTTAAGTCAGTCCCCTTATCCAGACATCCATCTACACAAGTAGATAAAAACGGTCTTGGTACCATTTCTTTATGAATTTGTTGAGCAACAGTAGTTCCTATAACAGAATTCTTGATAAGATATGCTAATTGCTTTAAAAACTCACCCTTAACTTCTTCAAAAGAAGTAAATTCTGTGATATTTTTTGTATCTAGCCCCATTTTTTCTCCAGTTAATCTACTCTTACCTTCATTCATAGCATATTCTAAAGCTACTGCAAAATTGATGTTTACAGCTGAAGTCCACTGTCCTGTTTTTCTAAAATGAGGTACTACACAACCACAGTTACTCCAATCTCTAGCATCTTCTGCATCATATCCATCTTGCAGTAACATTTGTGCACCTGCACTATCACTGTGTATAGCAGGAAAACCAGTACCTTGTTTTACTAATTTAGCAACTGCCATAACGAAATTATCTGGTGCTCCTTGACTTACTCTAACACTTAACCCTGGCTGATGAGTTTTTACACTTTCTGTAGCTTTTAAACACATATATGAGATATCATTCGTCCCATCAGTACCATTTCTCTTTTTACCACCAACAGTAAGATTTTGGAATTGATTATATCCTGCAAAATAATTTGCTGTATTTGCTGATATAGTCCATACCCATTCTGATAACTTAATCCAAAGGGCTTCTATCAATTCCTGAGCTTCTGATTCAGTTATTTTACCTTCTTTAGCATCATTTTCATAATATGGATACATATATTGGTCAAATCTACCTAAATTTAATGCTAATGGATTTTCTGATAGAATACCACCTAGTTGAACAAACCATACAAATTGTATTGCTTCATAAAAATTAGTTGGTGGATTTGCTGGTACATTCATACATATCTCTGAAATTTTTATAAGTTCTAACTTTCTCTTTTCATCTGTCTCTTGTTCACTCATCTCTTTTGCAAGATTTGAATATCTTTTTGCCAATGTCATAATCCCCTCTGCAACTATAGAAACAGATTTGTAAAAGTCTATTTTTTCAATATTTTCTGAAATTGATATATCTAACTCTTCTATTTTTTTATCTGCATCTTCTTTAATCCCTTTATATCCTTTCACAAACAGTATATCTTGATAATCTGGTGTTACTTCACCTACTGCCTGTCTCCACTTAGAATCATTATCTATTATACCTGTATCTACTAATATCTTAGCTGTGTCTTCTGGAATTCTTGCTAAAAAAACTTCTTCCAAAGATTTTCCCTTCCAATATGGAAATATTTCTTTTCTTATAAATTCTATTTGTTCTTTTGATATTACATATGGGTCTTGAGTTCTTTTATCAAAAGTATCCATTTCTTTGTCTACCCATTGCCAAGAAAATTCTGGTGTCAATATCCCTGTTCTTCTAAATTTTCCTGCTGTACCCACAATTAATTCATTTTCAAAAACTTTTATAGGAAGTTCTTTACATGTTTCCAAAAAAGCTTTAGCTCTTCTTATACATATAGCTTCTCCTTCAGTTTTTTTATGTGATTCTGTAAAAATTCTAGCCCTTTCACAACATATCATAGGTTTAGAATTAATATATTCTTGTCTAAATGCTTCTATTCTATTAGTTTGACTCATTTAAAATCCCCCTTTGGATAAATATATACTATATTTTTGTATGTTATAACATACTTTAATTATATTATACTGTCCTTTAGCATAAAATGGAAGCAAAAATAATTTATATTTTTTGATGTTCCTTGAGTTCCCATATATCTATTCAACTGTCAGTATCTTGATTTAAGGGTATATATATATTTAGTATAAATTTATCCTTATTATTTTCAAATAATAATTCTCCATTATATTTTTGTAAAGAGGATTTAATACTCTGAATTCCTATTCCATGCATAAATTTATCCACTTTATCTGTCAACAAAATATTTTTATTGGAAGTAATATGATTTACTTTACTATTTTCACATTTAAGTACAAAAAATGACTTCATTTATGAAAATAAAATATTCCTCCAAATTTATTTATCCTATATAAATTATATCCCTTAGTTTCCATATCTTCTAGCCATTTCTCTATCTTATCAGGTGAGATATACCAGTCAAATTTGAACTTTATTTTCTTTTCCATAATACTCACTCTCCAAAATGATATTTTTAAATAGCTTAAAAATCTATTTAAAAATATCATTTTGATACTAACTTTAGGTTACAATCAGATATCTAAAAAGCTATTTAAATAGTAGTAAACTAATAGCCATAACGCCCATTCCTGCAATCAATCCATAAATTGATAAATGATGTTCACCATATTCTCTAGCTGATGGTAATAATTCATCTAGTGATATAAATACCATAATTCCTCCTACAATTGCAAATACAATTCCAAGTGTTATATCATTTAAAAAATTTCTGAGAAGTGCATATCCAATAATTGCTCCTAAAGGCTCAGACATACCAGATAAAAAAGAATAGTAAAAAGCCTTCTTCTTATCCCCTGTAGCGTAATAAACTGGTACAGATACAGATATACCTTCTGGTATATTGTGTATAGCAATAGCTATAGCTATCGGTATAGCTATTGTAACATCATCAAGAGCTGATATAAATGTAGCTAATCCTTCAGGAAAATTATGAATTGCTATAGCCATTGCTGTAAAGATGCCTGTTCTCAAAAGAGATTTATTCTTTTTGATATTTTTTTCTTCTATATTTTCCATTTTCTTTATCTCATGTGGATTTTCTTCTTGTGGAATTAACTTATCAATAATCGCAATAATAGCCATACCTATAAAAAAAGCTATTGCAGTTGACCAGCTTCCCAACTTCTCTCCCATAGATTTTGTCAAAACATCTTGTGCTTTAGGAAAAATTTCTATCATAGACACATAAATCATAACACCAGCAGAAAACCCTAAACTTATAGAAAGAAACTTAGTATTTGTTTTTTTAGCAAAAAACGCTATACAGCTTCCTATACCAGTAGATAAACCTGCCAATAATGTTATCAAAAATGCAAATACTACATTATTCAAATGAATCACCTTCTTTTTTAATTGATATTGATTATCATTTTCTTTTATATTATCATATATATTTTATATAGTCAATATTTATAAAAAATATACACAATAAAAAAGCAGAGATATAAACTTAGTCTCTGCTTTTTATTAATAGTATATTAAAATTATTTATTCAAGAAATCCACCGCATATTGAACGTATAATGCAGTTCCAATCTCTAAGGCATCTTCATCTATATTAAAACATCCATGATGATGAGGATAACAAGCGCCTTTTGACTCATTTCTAGCTCCTACAAATGCTAGTGCACCAGGTGCTATGTTCATAAACTCAGCCAAATCTTCTGCTCCTGTTACTTTTTCAAATAGTGTTATACATTCTTCTCCAAATAATTTAATTGCTGCATCTGTGGCTATCTTTGAACATTCCTTGTCATTTATAACTGCTGGTGTCAAATACCCATACTCTAATTCTGCTTCTGCTCTATATGCTCCTGCTGTAGATTTTGCTATACGTTCTAAAATTCCAGGAATTTGCTTTCTAAGCTCTGGATTAAATAGTCTTATTGTACCTTCTAAAACAGCTTCACTCGCTATTACATTAAATCTAGTTCCAGAATTTAAAACTCCAACACTCACAACTAATGGTTCCAGAGGACTTACTTCTCTACTAACCATAGATTGTAGGTTCATAACTATTGCTGAACTTGCAAGTACTACATCAACACCTTGATGAGGAAGCGAACCATGACCACCTTTACCTTTTACAGTAATTTTAAAGAAATCTGCAGAAGCCATTCTTGGTCCTTCTTCTACTGATATAGTCCCAGACTCTACATCAGTCCAAAGGTGTATTCCAAATACACTATCTACACCTTCCATAGCCCCATCTTGAATCATAGCTCTTGCACCTTTACCAACCTCTTCTCCTGGCTGAAAAAATAATTTTACTGTTCCATTAATACTATCTTTAATGTCATTTAGCACTTTGGCTGCTCCTAGAAGCATTGATGTGTGACCATCATGACCACAAGCATGCATAAGCCCTTCATTTTTCGATTTGTATTCTATATCAGTACATTCAACAACCTGTAGTGCATCCATATCTCCTCTAAGTGCTACAGTTTTTCCTGGATTAGCTCCTTTTATAGTTGCAATTACACCTGTTCCTCCAGCTGATACATATGGTACTCCTATTTTATCAAGTTCTTCTTTAACTCTCTTTGATGTTCTAACTTCTTCCATGCTTTTTTCAGGATTTTCATGAAATTCCCTTCTAAGCCTAATTACATAATCTTTATAACTCTTTGTTATTTCTTTAATATCCATTCCAGACCTCCAAGTAGTACATATTCTTCTTATTTAAAATACTTTTTATCAGTTAAATACTATATTAGATTTACAAATATACCTGCTATTACTACAGAAGCTATTGTAACTGTAGTAAATCCTCCAACAAGCATCTTTGGAAGCATTTTATCCATTAAAAATTCTTTTTCTTCTGGTGTTTCAGCCAGAGCCTTTACTGCCTCTTCAGTTAATATATAGTTTGGTGGGAAACCGTAAAGTGATGTAAGCGAAACTGAAAAAGCCATTTCTTTACTTTCACCTAAAAGCTTTCCTGCTATAATAGAGAAAATTCCCATACCTATTACACCAAATATTATGATTCCTACAAGAGGAACTGCCATTTCAACAAGCATTGCTGGTGTAGCTTTTGCTAACCCTGCAAATATAAAAGCCATCAATGATGTCATTAACCATCCAAATGAACCAGATTTATTAAGTGGTTTTCTATCAACTATTCCAAGTTCTGATGCTATTACACCAAATATTAAACATATAACATATCTTGATACAACTTCATTTGTAAGATTTGTAAATTGTACTGCTAACCATGCTACAAGTCCTAATCTAAGTATTATCATGTATGTTGTATCATATTTTTCAGGTAAATCTGGAATTATCTTAAATCTACTTTTTTGTTCAGGTAAATCCTCAACTTTTTCTTCAGCTTTATTTACAGTTACTTTTCCACTTCTAAAATCTGATAAAAGTCTTTTCCCTTCTTTTTTAAGCATTAGAGCTGTAATAGGGTAACCTGCAAAACCTTGTGCAACGTACATTAAAATTGCAAGTACTGCCAAGCTTGCAAGACCTTTTGCTGTAGCAGCATCTGCCATCATTATAGATGCAACTAGTCCTCCAGTAAGAGGAGGTGTAGCTATTACTGCTGTATCCCATCCAAATACTACTGTCCCTAATGCTAAAGCTCCTACACATATTCCTACTATTCCTGCCAGAGCTATTACGATTGTTTTCCATTGACCTGCTAATTCTTTAATACTCATCATAGTTCCCATATGAGTTATTAATAAAAGCATTCCCAATTGAGCTAATGGTGTTCCTAAAGCAGCTAAGTCCACAATATTTTCTGGGAAAAAAGTCCAAAATCCTACTATAAATATAATTGCTGATACAAAAACTGACGGAACAAAAGCTTTAGTTTTTGCTGAAACCACATCTCCTATCGTCAGTGACACTAAAACTAGACAAAAAGCTGTTATTGCCTCCATACAAAATCCCCCCTCATAATAAATATATTTTTATAAAATGTATGTATAGTTATCCATTATTTTACTACTTTTGAAAAACATTTCAAGTCAAAATTCGATTTTTTTCATAAAATTCGATAAATTAAATTTAGTTTTCTAAATTATTCTTTTTATAGAAACGCTATCCTAATTATTGGCTATTTAGCTCTATTCTTATAAAGAGAATTAAATGTAATTTGCAAAAAATAAAACATAGAATACATTTTATTCATAAAACATCTCATTAATATAAAATGAATTTGCTTTATGAATCTTAATATATTCTATGTTTATAAATTTAACAGGTATGTTAGCTATAGTGTAAAATTTATATACTAGTTATTGTGTAATCTACTATATACTCCATTTTTATTTACTAATTCTTCATGAGTACCTCTTTCTTCAATTCCTTTATCCGTCAATACTACAATTTCGTCAGCATTTTTTATAGTAGTCAATCTATGTGCAACAACTAAATTTGTTCTATCTTTACTTAATTCTTCTAAAGACTCTTGAATTTCTCTTTCTGTTACATTGTCTAAAGCAGATGTAGCCTCATCCAATATTATTATTGGAGGATTCTTTAAAAAGATTCTTGAAATTGAAATTCTTTGTTTTTGTCCACCCGATAATTTTACTCCTCTTTCTCCTATATAAGTATCATATCCATCTGGTAAAGTCTCTACAAAATCATGTATTCTAGCTTTTTTGGCAGCAGCTATCATTTCTTCATCTGTAGCATTAGGATTTCCACAAAGAATATTATCTCTTATAGTTCCTGTAAATAAAAATACATCCTGTTGAACTATACCTATATTTCTTCTCAATGATTTTAAACTGACATCTCTTATACTCTTTCCATCAATTTTTATATCACCCTTATCAAATTCATAA
The DNA here is from genome assembly GCF_020657775.1 of Clostridioides sp. ZZV14-6345. Classification (NCBI taxonomy): domain Bacteria; kingdom Bacillati; phylum Bacillota; class Clostridia; order Peptostreptococcales; family Peptostreptococcaceae; genus Clostridioides; species Clostridioides sp. ZZV14-6345. The sequence continues at coordinate 69,897 of NZ_JAGWCX010000004.1, forward strand.
AATCTTGGCAATAAATTACATAATGTAGTCTTTCCTCCTCCAGAAGGTCCAACTAATGCTATAGTCTTACCAGCTTTTATAGATAAGCTCAAATTATCTAACACTTGAGTCTTATCTTCATATGTGAAAGATATATTTTCTATCTCAATATCACCTTTTACATTTTCAAGTTCAATAGGATTTTTAGCTTCTTTTTGATGGTCTTGCTCCATTATTTCTATAAATCTTTTAAAACCTGTCATACCATTTTGATATTGCTCTGTAAAGTTTATTAATTTTTTCATAGGGTTTATAAACATTTTTACATATAGTATATAAGCAGCAAAATCACCCAAAGTAATTTTTCCAATATAAGTAAAGTAACCACCAGCTATGACAACTACCCACTCTAAGATGTCCATATATAAATTCATACCCGAATAGTATTCTGCCATTACTTTATAAGAATCTTGTCTTGCTTTTCTAAATAATTTATTGCTTCTTACAAACTTATTTAATTCTTCTTTCTCAGTACAAAAAGACTTAGTTACCTTCATACCTGCTATACTATTTTCTAAAGTAGCATTTACATCACCTATAGTAACTCTACTCTTCATAAAAGCAGTATTCATCTTATCTTTTTTAGTTATTACAAACCAAATTATAAATGGTAATATAGCAAATATTATAAGAGTAAGAGGAATATTTATATCTATAAGTATAAAGAATGAACCAACCAACATTACTATAGAAATGAATAAATCTTCAGGTCCATGATGTGCAAGTTCTGTTATATCCATCAAGTCATTTACTATTCTAGACATAGTTACTCCAGATTTGTTATTATCAAAATACGTATTTGGAAGTCTTTGTAAGTGTGTAAATACTTCATTTCTCATATCAGCTTGCATATCTACACCAATAACATGTCCCCAATACTGCATAAAATAGTTAAGCCCTGCTTTTGCTATAAATATAAGTATAAGTACTACTGCAAAAACTACTAACATTCTTAAGTTTTTATTTGGAACAACGTCATCCATTATATTTCTAGTTATCATAGGATAAACTAAATCACATAAGGAAAATAAAAAAGCTGCTATAAGATCTAAGGTAAAAATTTTCTTATATGGCTTATAATATTTGACAAATTGTTTTATCATAAGTATTAAATCCCTCCTTCATTGGTACTTCTAAAAAATACCCCTAAATTAGTATAACATAACAATAACTTTAAATCTTTTATAAACTTACAAAGTAATAACAATCTTTTTCATAAAATTGAAGATTTATATCATATAGTTGTATACTTGAAACAACATAAAAAGAGCTATATCTCTATATTTAAAATTTTATAAAGATATAACTCTATATTTAATACTAAATTTTTTTATAAATGCAAAACTACTTCAATGCATTCAATATCTTTTTATCTAATGCTGTTGTATTTATACCTGTTATATATCCTGTTGCCTTTATTGTAGGTATATCATAAGTTGTTGGTAGTATAGTAGTAGATACGATTAAATCAGCACCTTCTTGTTTTGTTGAACATTCGGCAATTTTACATTGTATAATTTCTGCTTTTATATTATTTTCTTTAACCAATTTTTCTACTCTATCATAAACTATTGTTGATGTTGCTATTCCTGCTCCACATGCTACTAATATTTTTTTCATCTCTTGTCCTCCTACAATTTTTTTAATATTTTATAATTCAAAATAAAATTGATAAATTTCTTATATCCTTATTTATGTAAATAATTATATCATTTTATATCAAAAGAACATCTTAAAATTATTCTTTTAGTATGTTTTTTATTTCAACATTGCTTATACTTAAAATATCATTTTTTATACAAAACTCTATGTACTTTGATATATTTTCATAGTCATTTAAATCAAACTGTTCAATATTCAAGTTATATTCTATATCACTAACAATACCTATCAAATCAGACTTATTAGATAAAATATCCTCATATTTATCTTTTCTAGTTACTTCCAATCTTTTGAACCTATAGTTTTTATATCCTTCTATAATAATTAAGTCCATATCTTCATATAATTGAATCATTTTATATAATGGATTCTTATCTTTTAGTTCTTCAATATATGCTACTCGTTTATCTGATATTATACAGACTTTTCTTGCACCAGATTTTCTATGTTTATAAGTATCTTTTCCTTCCTCATCCATATCAAAATCATGACATGTATGTTTAATAACTCCAACACGATACCCTTTTTTATTTAGTTCTTTTATTATGCCTTCAATCAATGTAGTTTTACCTACTCCTGAATAGGAGACAATTGACAATATATTATACATAAAATTGCGTCCTTTCATAAAACTATCTAGTAACAACATCGACCAATTGATTTTCTTTTATTGTTTCATTCTTTTTAATCTTAATCATACAATTACTTCTTAGTGTTGCAGATAACCTAGCTTTGGCATCTTTCTTATCATTTAACTCTACATATAGTTTACCTTCACTTGTATATAGTTTTCCACTTACAAACCTATCTTTATTTGAAATTTTATTAAATTCTCCTCTAAATAAGGCTTTTATATAATGATTCCTTTTCTTATATGTCAAATACTCAATCACAGGAACTACCACATTATCAAATACCACGATTGCTGCATGTGGATTACCAGAAAGACCAAACAATAGTTTTTCTCCCAATGTAGCTACATAACAAGAACCTCCTGGTTTGATATTTATTTTCCAAAACAATTCTGTTGCCCCTATTTTTCTAAATACATCTGGAATTAAATCTTTATCTCCAACAGACACGCCACCTGTAGTAATTAAAAAATCTACATTCTGTAACATATCCCTTACCTTTTTTTCTAGCTCGAATATATCATCAGAACAATTGCATATTGTATCTACTTGTATTCCAAGTTTTAATAATCTTGAATATAAGGTATATCTATTACTATCATATATCTTACCATTCTCTAAAATCTCATTTATATCTTGTAGTTCCGTACCTGTATTCAAAATTCCAACTTTTAAATCATCATAAACAGTTACTTTGGTTATTCCAAGACTTGCTAATACCCCAATACCATCATATCCTATATTCTGATTTTTATTAATAATCAATTGACCCTTTTTTATATCCTCACCCTTAAATATGTAATTATCATATTCCTTTAATTTTACATTTAAAGTTATCATATCACCTATAACCGTTACATCTTCTTTTTTTATTACACAGTTTGCACCCTTTGGTATTTTTCCACCAGTCATTATCTTCACTGCTTCATTTTTATTTAATATACTATCAAACACTTCTCCTGCATACAAAGTCCCTATAACCTTTAAATTTCTATTTTCAGAATTTGCATTATATGCATAACCATCATATGGTGACCTATCAAATGGAGGGCTATCAATTGCTGAATATATATCTTCTGCAACTACTTTATTTACTGCATCTATGAGATTTACTCTCTTGACCCTGTTTATTGGTAAAACATTTTTTTCAATAATTTTTATGGCATCTACTAATTCTATCATTTTAAATACTCCCCAATATATTTTTTATTTAAGACATTTTAAAGTAATCTGTTATAGATATAAAAGTTGAAAATAATTTTATCTTATCTTTAATTATAACTAATTGTTATCTATAAGTGCAGTTCAAATTTAATAAACATTATAAAATTATTGCTAATTACAATAAAATAAATTTTTTGAATCTAATAAAAAAACTGTTTCCAGATAGAAATTTACTTCTATCTGGAAACAGCCTTGCATGCTCTAGAATTCATTATTCTAATAAAGCTCCTTTTATTATTTTTACAATTTTATCACTTTCAATAGTTTTTATAGATTTTATTTTACTATCTACAATAGCTATTGTAAGTATTTCTTTTTTTAATATTTTATTATCTTCTTTTAATCTATAGCTCTTAACTACTTTACTACCTTCATGATTATATGCTGTCAAATCATAATTCGCATCTCCTACGATTTCATTTATTCTGGACTCTTCAACTCCAACGTACTCTCCCAGGTCAATGTGTCTAAATTTTTCTAGTGATACAGCCGATTTTTCATGGTCATTTTTTTCAATCATAATACTAGATGCAGTATCAATGGCTATCAAATTCTGCGATGAGAAAGAATTAGTTTCAACATTGACAACTTTATTTTCATTAATATCAACATATAAAGCACTTCCATCTAGTTCATTATTTCCAGTATACTTTGGATAAACTAATGTCATATAACTTGATGTATTTATATCTTGCATTGTATCTGATTCTTTTAAAACTTTAGGTTTTATATAATAAAATGTATTATAAGGTATACCCATATTTTTTATAATATACTTATAATCTTTATTCATAATTTCATTAACATCATTTTGAACTTTTGTCATAGTTTTTTGCTGTGTTGCTTTACTTGCTACTTGATTTTTATCTTTCGTAGTTTCTTTATGACATCCAACAAGTATAATACCTAAAATAGTTATACAAACTAATGACCTTTTTAACTTCATAAATCAATCCTCCTTTCTTAAATTTTATAGTATTTATCTATCTCTCAATGTATGATTATCCATCTTTTCAATAATTATATTTATTATATTATAAAATAATTATATAATATTTATTTGAATTTAATAAGATTAAGAAGCTATTTGTAATTTTTCTGTAATAAAACACATTTTAAAGTTGAATTTTGAAAATTCAATTTACGATATTTTTATTGCAAATATCCTTATAACATTATACCAAATTATTCCTAAACAATCAAAAACTCCATAAATATTTAAGGGTTTTCTATTTTAAAAATCACCTTTGACTATTAATTTATCAAATATGTTATAATAGTTTTAGATAATTTAAGGAGGATTAAATAATGGATTTTAAACAACTTGAAGTATTTGTTGCTGTTGCAAAACATCAAAGTTTTTCAAAAGCTGCAAGAGAACTTTTTTTAACTCAACCTACTGTAAGTGCACACATACAGAATTTAGAAAGAGAGTTAGAAACTGTACTTATAAATAGAAGCAACAAAGTTATTACACTCACAAAATCTGGTGAAATTCTTTATAAACATGCTATATATATATTGAATAACTGTAAACGTGCAATTTATGATATAAAAGAATATTCAGGAAAAATAGAAGGTATTATAGATATAGCATGTAGTTCTATACCTGAAACTTATATTCTGCCTGATTTTATGAAGAGTTTTTCTATGAGTTATCCAGATGTAAAATTTTCCATAAGCCATTATGATTCTCAATATGCTATATCAGAAATTTTAAATGAACGAATAAGCTTTGGATTAGTTGGTTCTAAAATCAATAATCCTCAAATAGAATACCTAGACTTATTAGACGATGAACTTGTTCTTATCACCCCTTCAGATTTTAAAATTGATAATAAAAATAATTACATCGATATAGGAGAATTGGCTTATCTAAATTTTATTATGAGAAAGGAAGGGTCGGGTACAAGAAACTTAATATTAAACACACTTAGCAAAAACAACTTTCCAGTAAATAAATTAAATGTACTAGCTCACGTAGAATCAAATGAGGCTATTAAAGAAATGGTTAGATTAGGTCTTGGAGTATCCTTTATATCGTACATTTCAGCTATTGATTATCTCAATACAGGTAAAATAAAATGCTATAAAATAAAAGATGTTGATTTTACTAGAAAATTTTTCTTTATTTACTCTAAAAAGAAAACTTTTTCCCCATTAGAAGATAAATTTCTGAACAGATTATGTGAGTATTTCGAAATCATAATATAATAATTTCAATAAATAGTTAAAAATCCCTCGTTCAAATGAACTTGGGATTTTTTATTTATACTACTCCAATAGCAGCTAATACTATACAAATAATCATAACCGAGATTAATATCGTAGTTGTCTTTACCTTTTTTCCTAATAGCCAATACATAATACCAAATATCATAGCTAGAAGCATACATGGCATTATTTGGTCTAAGTAAGTTTGAATAGGCTCTGCCCATTCTCCACTACCTACATTGACACTAAGTTTTAGCATTACGTTAGATGCAGTCATACCTACAATTACCATAAGACCTAGCATTGAAGCTGCTTCCATAGCTCCAGATATACCTACTAATAGAGTACTTATATGAGGAGTAACTGACATGAATTCAAGATGTCTTTTTAAAGCTTTAGATTTTTTTACTTTTTTATAACATTATATAATAAGTTCTTTATTACATATTATAACAAGATGAAATCGTTGTCAATTTTTTTAAAATAATTTTTAATTTGACAGTTTTTTATTTTATTCTCTCCATTGTAATAATTCGTTACTTTTACAAAAAATAAGACCATTGTATAACAGTTTAAAATTGTTTATACAATGGTCTTTATTCACTTACTATATTTATACTTTTATTTATAAATTGATATTAAAGAATGCCTTATATCCCTTATACATTTCATATATGTCTACTTTAGAGACAATCTCATGTGGTGCATGCATATTTAAAACTCCAACACCACAATCTATAACCTCTGCACCTTGATTTGCTAATATATGGGCTATAGTTCCGCCTCCTCCTTGGTCTACTTTTCCAAGTTCAGCAGTTTGCCATACTACATTTCCTTTATTAAAAATTCGCTTTACTTCTGACATAAATTCAGCATTAGCATCATTACATCCACTCTTTCCTCTTGAACCTGTATACTTGGTTAAGACTACTCCATTTCCCATATATGCAGAATTTCTCTTTTCATATGCCTCTCCAAAATTTGGGTCATATCCAGCAGAAACATCAGCTGATAGTACCTTACTATTTGCTAAAGCTCTTCTCACTTTAATATCACAATAATCTCCTTCTAAAGCAATTAGTTCAGCCACAGTATTTTCAAAAAACTTTGAGTGCATACCTGTATTCCCTTTAGAACCAATTTCTTCTTTATCTACACATAATGCAACTGAAGTAAATTCTGGTTGTTCAGTTTCTAGTATAGCTTTTACAGCAGCATATGAACATACTCTATCATCATGCCCATATCCCAACACCATTGACCTATCAAACCCTAAATCTCTTGCTTTACCAGCTGGAACTACTTCAATTTCAGCACTTAATAAATCTTCTTCAACTATACCGTATTTCTCATTTAAAATCTTTAATATATTTGCTGTTATAGGCTCTTTTTCCTCATCATCTAAAGGAATATTACCAATTAATATATTTAAAGATTCTCCACTAATTCCTTCAGATAGTTTCTTTTGCATTTGGTCTCCAGCCAAATGAATCAATAAATCAGTTACACAAAATACTGGGTCATTATCTTCTTCCCCAATAGATATATCAACTTTTGTTCCATCATTTAATATAACTAAACCATGTAAAGCAAGTGGAACAGCCGTCCACTGATATTTTTTTATTCCACCATAATAATGAGTCTTAAAAAAACCTAGATTACTCTCTTGATACAGTGGATTTGGTTTTAAATCTAATCTTGGGGAATCTATATGACTCCCTATAATCTTCATACCTTTTTCTATATAATTTTTACCTATTACAAAAAGTGCTACTGCCTTTTCTTTATTTATAACATAAATCTTATCACCACAACTTATGCTTCCTTTTTCCATAGCTTCATCTATTGAAATATAACTATTTTCTTTAGCCAATTTTATAATTTCTTTTACTGAAAGCCTTTCAGTCTTTGACTTACTTAAAAAATCCATATAATTGCAAGAATATTGCATAATTTGTTCAATAGTATTTTCTTTTCTTTCAACATCCCAGGCATTCTTAAATTCGTACTTTAAGTTCATGTTTTCCTCCTACTAAGTTCTAATTTTTATTATTTTTCATGTATTGTTCATATTCTTCTGGTGAAACTACCTTTACACTATCCAGTCTTGATCTAAAGTGGGCTCTAAAGTTTTCTAAATATTCTTTCCTTAAAATTTCTCTTTCTTTGATTTCATCAGCAGAAAGAACTCCCTCTTTATTTTTCTTTGCTAATTCATTAATCCTATCTAATTTCTTCTTGTCAAACATTTTTTCCTCCTAAAAAACTTCTATTTATTTAATAAAATAATTTATTGCTCTTTATATCTAACTTATTTTTATATTCACAAAAAAACTCATCTATATTATCACTTATTATAGATATTCCCTTTTCTAGCTCTTCCACGCTCGGACGAGCTATATTGATTCTAAAAAATCTATCATCTACTAGATTATCAAAAAAATAAGTTCCTGGAAGCATAGATACCCCTTTGTTTAACATAAAACTTGTAAATGCTTGAGAAGTATATCCTCTTGGTAATTCTAAAAAAAAGTTTATTCCTCCACAAGATTTTCTAACTTTTAATTTACCACTCAATTTGTCATTAATCAAGCTTTTTGCCAATTTGTACTTATCAGTATATATCTTCTCTATATGATTCAAATAATTTTTCCAATCAAAATTATCCATATAATAATACATTGATTTTTGAATTAGACCTGGTGTTGATATATCTGATGAATATTTAGCCCATAAAACCTTTTTTAATAATTCATTTGGCATTTCTACAATTCCTATCCTAAGACCTGGCATAAGTATTTTTGAAAAGCTCTTTATATAAACTACTCTATTTTTATCATCATAACTTCTAACCGTTCTATTGTCTTTTGATTCAAAAACAAAATCACTTATAAAATCATCTTCAATTATATAAAAATCATGTTCTTCTGCCAATTCTATTAACTTCTTTTTTTTATACGTTGAGTAAGATATTCCTGTTGGATTTTGAAAATTAGGCATAATATATATAAGTCTTGGTTTTATTTTTTCCAATTTTAACTTTAAAATACCTATATCAATCCCATCATCTAACATAGGTATAGATATTATTTTTGCTCCTCTACTTTTAAACACTTCAATCGCTCCATTGTAAGAAGGCTCTTCCATAAAGACAACATCTGAATAACTTATAAGCCCTTTACAGACTATATCTATACCTTGTTGAGCACCTGATATTATTTGAATATTTTCCTTCGTAGTTTTTATATTTCCATCACTTAGATACTCTACCATCTTATCTCTTAATTCTTCAGAACCAAGACCTTCATCATAATCAAATATTGAACTGCCATCTTTAGATAATGCCATATTTACAGAATTTTTAAATGAATCTATAGGAAACATATCATTAGATGGATTTCCATTGTCAAAATGAATTAAATCTTCTCTTTGCACAATAATCTTATTTTTTCTATTATCTATACAATTTTTATAAGAATTTGAACTCGATACAAAAGTTCCACTTCCTACAATCTTATATACATATCCTTCATTTTCTAAAAGCTCATATACTTTAACTATAGTAGTATTATTTACTTGTAGAAAATCTGATAATTTTCTTATTGGTGGCAGTTTTTCATGTTCAACTAGCTCTTTATTTATTATCAATTCCTTTATATGATTAAATATCTGTATATATTTAGTTAACTTTTTCTCACTTAAATCTATTATGTATTTTTCCACATTTATCACCGCTCATTGTATTTATATTTTATTGATGCTTTCACATATATTTGATATTATTTAGTATGTATATATAATACCAAAATTTTTATAAAAAGGGGAAATATTTATGTTTTACGACTATCACATGCACTCAAGTTTCTCTACTGACGGAAAATCTACAATGGAAGAAATGATAAAAAAATCTATCGAACTTGGTTTGAAGGAAATTTGTTTTACAGACCATGTTGACTATGATGTATATGCTGATGATTCTTTTTCAATTGTTTATGAAGATTATTTTAAGAGTCTAGAAACTCTTCAAAACAAATATAAAGATAAAATATCTATAAAAAAAGGAATTGAATTTGGAGTTCAGACTCAATTGATGGACACATATAAAAGGGAAGCACATCAATATCCATTTGATTTTATAATATGTTCTATCCATGCTATAGATACAATGGACTTATACCTTGGTAATTATTTTAAAGATAAAACGCAACATGAAGTTTATGAAAATTACTATCTTTATTTATATAATATTGTTAAGAATTATAAGGATTACTCTGTTTTAGGTCATTTAGATTTGATTAAAAGGTATGCACCTTATGATACTATTTTAGATGATAGACTATTTTCTGATATAATTGAAGAAACGCTTAAACAGGCCATTTATGATGGTAAAGGTATCGAGATAAATACATCTTGTTATAGGTATAATCTTCCAGATTTGACTCCATCTAGATATATCCTTCAGATGTATAAAGACTTGGGAGGAGAAATCATAACTACAGGTTCAGATTCACACCATGTAAATCAAGTTGCGTGTGAGTTTGATTACATATATTCATTACTAAAAAGTATGGGATTTAAATATGTATCTAAATTTAATAAGTTAAAACCAGAATTTATAAAATTATAAATTTTTACACCTCCTTGTGAATATATTTAAAAGATAGGGAGGTGATTTTTTTGAAAGTACCTTATTTAGTACTATCAACAGTTATTTTATTTATATCCAACTTTATTGTAAGAATATTTGGTTTTTTATATAAAATATTCTTGTCAAGAGCTTTAGGTGAAACAGGTTTAGGTATCTATCATATGATTTTTAATTTTTTGATGATTTGCTTAGCCGTTACAACAACAGGTATACCTACTGCACTTAGTTGTTTAGTTGCAAAGAGAAAAGCTTTAAACGATAAACACAATACCAATGCTTTATTTATATCAACTTTATATATAGCATTTTTTGTAGCACTGGCAATATCTATAGTTGCATCTTTTAATAGCTCTTTTTTATCACTTAAGTTTTTAAAAGACCCTAAATTAAACCTATTTATACTAGCAGTTTGTCCTGCTATAGTTATAATAACTCTTTCAAATGTACTAAGAGGATATTACTATGGTGTAAAGAATGTAAAAATCCCTGCTATTGGACAAATTATTGAACAAATTGGTAAAATTTTATTTGTTGTTTTACTTGTTATGTACATAAATAATAAATCTATGAATTGTTATATTGCCCTATTAGGTATATCGATTGGTGAATTGAGTAATATCATATTCATGCTTATTTGTTTATGGCGAGATTCATCATTTGACAATAAGTATATCATAAGCATAAAAGATTTTTATAATTCTTCTATGGAAACATTAAAAATGTCCATTCCCATAACTTGTAATAGAATGTCAAACATACTTTTACAATCTATAAGTTCTATGATGATACCATCAAGATTAGCATTATCAGGAATGACTTATCAGCAATCCTTAAGTATGTATGGTATCATCAGTGGAATGGTCATGCCTTTTATATTTTTACCTTTTACTGTTGGTTCAGCGCTTATTGTAAACTTAATCCCCACTATATCACAAGAAATAGCTCTAAGAAAGCGTAAGAGTGTCATAAAGAAAATCAAATACTCTATACTCCTAACTTTATTTGTAGGTATACTATCATCAATATTTTTTTATTTCTTTGGAAAAGATTTGTGTATACTAGTATTTAAAAATACACTTGCTGGAGAATATTTAAAAGCTATGTTTTTAGTTCCACTATTTATGTCTCTAAATCAAACGCTATCTGGCATTTTACATTCAATAAGAAAAGAGTTAGCTTCAAGTATAAATACTATTATTGGTATGCTAATTCAACTAGTAGCTCTATATGTATTTCTTCCTATTCCAGGACTTAATATTTATGCATACATATACACAATGACAATAGTATCAATATTTACTTGTCTATTGCACACTATAGTACTTTTTAAATCACTAAAATCTATACGTTAGGTATAAAAACGTGAAGGCTACCAATGTAGATTATCTACTTTGGTAGCCTTCCTTAGATGATTTTTATTTATAATTTAAACTGTCTATATATCTACCTATCTATCTGTGGCAACTAGGCTTTCCACTTCCATGATTAGGTCCACATTGCGAAAAATCACATACTTTAGAGAAAGTATCAACAAGTCTTGGTTGGATTGCATTTGGTGATGCTAAAACTACTATTTGTTCACTTATTAATGTGCTAACTGTTTCTTGTAAGCAAAGTACTAAATCTATATCATTTGGTATTATTAATTCATAGAAAGGTTCACAACATTCGTTACATTCTAGTTTTAATATAGATTTTCCTATACAATCTACAGTTAAGTTAGTTTGGTATTCTTGTCTTAAAGTAACAGCTCTTCCGTCAGCTGGCAAGCATATTGGTGCTGAAAGTGTGTTAAAAGTAAATTCTACATAATCAACTCTCTTCTTACATCCACCTCCTGCTCTGACTGCTGGGAAGGCTAATGCAACGAATTCTGTACATCCACATCTACCTCTTAGTTCTAATACTAAATTACGAACTGCTACAGTTAATCCTCTTTGTTTATAAGCTACTGATTTGCCTTTTCCTTGTCTACAACATTCAGCATTTCTTTCTCCACATACTGCATATTCAAAAGTTGTTTCACAATTTCTTCCTACTATATCTCCTAATGGGTCTAAATCGAAATCTTCTAAAGTTGTCATTCCTGTATCTATAACTATTCCATCATTGCTTAAGCATATTTTGTCTATAGTTACACTTACTCGACCTGCACTTGGAATTGAACCAAATACTTCTACTACTTCTGTTTCAAAAGTTAATGGCTCTCCATTTGGTCCAGTAGCATCTGTAAATGTTTGGAATTGCATAGTGTCAAATATTCTATTAGCCTCTATTGCAAATGGCACTGCATTTGATACGGAGAAGTTTCTTGGAGATATAGGATTACAGCAGTCTGGTCCACATTTGTTTTCAAAACATTCATCTGAATCCATTTGACATGGTTCACAATCACATTTACAATCGTCATGACATCCACAATTGTCATCACATGGATTAGGTTTACATGGATTACATGGATTAGGTTTACATGGATTGCAATCATCATGACAATCACAATGATTATCAGTATTACATCCATTATGATGGTGTGACTTTTTAAACCCTCTCATGTCCTCTGAATTTATTTCATCTGTATACACTTCTTCTTCACTCATTGTAGACATTGGCTGATTTATCATTCTTCTTTTATTTTTTTTATAATCTTGCATTTTTCATTGCCCTCCCTGTAAGCGATTCTTATTAAGTCTTTGGCTTTTTGAAGCCTAATTAATACTATGCTCTTTAAATCTTAATTGTTACTTTGCTTTTTAAATTTATCAATAATTAGGCATATTTAGTAGAAAAATGCATTTTAATAAAAAAAGTGCTACTATTTAAAATAGTAGCACTTTTTTTGTCCCGAAACACCGGTGGCTAAGTAAATTCACACCCTAGGCACTCCCAGGTGGGTGACTTGCCAGTAACCTTTAACGTCCAAAACTAATCAGGCATGTTATAATTTACCAGACACGGTCTCCCGTATTTCATTTGTAGGTTGAATTTAAAAAAGCCTTATCGTATGTTTCAGGATTTCATATTATTATTATATAATAAATTTTGAATTTTTTAAAGTGGTTTTATATAGTAATTGAGATAATCTTATTCTATCATTACTTTTTCTTCCTTTTCTCTTTATGTATTTAGTTGATTATCGCTTTTTCTTAGTTCTATTTTTAGTATTTTTTTCATTATAATTATGTTCAGATTCTTGCTCATTAACATTGTATAGTTCCTCATCATAAACTATATCTTCATCATTTGCTGTATCTTCATAGTCTGTTTTCTTATCTTCTACTAATTCCTCTTCATTATCATCTATTTCATCTTCATCTGTTAACTCTTCACTATCATAATCTAATTCTTCATCTTCATAATTCAATTCTTCACTATTATCTTCTTCATCAGTATCATTATTACTATCATCACCTCTTAAAAGACTGCCTAGCAATTTTAGATTATTCATACTACCAAGATTGTTTATATTTGCCAAAGAACTTAGACTAAATCCACCTTCTCCAAAATCATCTGGTAAAAATAATTCTGCAAATAAGTCTATCTTCTTTTTCATTCCTATAGCTTTTTCAACTGAATTTTTTCTTTTTTCTGGAAACACGTCTATAATTTCCTTTATCATCATGTTCTTTTTATCATCACTATCCATTTTTCTGAAAAAATCTGTTTCATCTTCTATATCTACCACGTCTATATTGTTTAATTTTTTTATACCTCTAACCAAATCTAAAACACTTTCTATTTTTATTAGTATTTTTCTTTCCTCTCTTGACATGTATTTCTTAGTTCTTGTTATTATCTCCATTCCCATTTCTAAATCTTCTTCACTTAAATCCATAAGCCTTAAACCTCTTTTTATGTCATTTGCATCAAACCTTAAATTGCTATGTGCAGACTGTGACAGCTTATCATTTGCATTTTTTTTGCTTTTTCTAACTCTATTATTTCCTTTTGATTTATTTTTATCATCAAATATAGAGATATTACCATTACTCAATGCAATCACTCCAATCAAAAATAGTAAGTTATTCAAGACAATTCCCCCTTATATTATATAATTGCCCTATATTAAAGTATGTTTTTCATATTTTAATGTTCCATTTTTAAAGCTCAGTGCATATATATTATCTATAAGAATTTTTATTTATATTATATATCACTTATAATTCACCACTTCAATATTATTTCTATATATAAATAGTATGAATATAATTCAATATATATTTATAGAAAGGGGTTTTTTTATGAAAAAATTAGATACAGAGTCATTAGAAAAAATGGCTAAACAAAAAAATATTGACAAGGATAAGATAGAAAAGATGGCTGATAGTTACAAAGGAAAATCAGAAAATGAACTTATGGAGGAACTTATAAAAATAGGCAAGAACTTAGATGGAAGAGATGAAGTAGTATCAAAATTCAAAGCATTTTTAGATGAAAATCAACGCAAAAAATTGGATACTATAATGGAAAAAATCTCAGACGCAGAAACTCAAAGAGATGCTAAAGCAGCTAAAACTAAGAAGGCTAAACCTACTAAAGGTAAATCAAATTCACCTGCACCAAAAAATACACCAAGTGGTCAACAAAAGAAATCTAAAGGTTTATTTAAGAAAACTAAAAAGTCAAATCCTCATGAATAGGTAAAAAATAAACCGTTTAGATAATCAAACAATTATTTTTTAAATAGGCTATTCTTAAGTTTGATATTAATGACATAAAAAATCAGGTAGTGCTTAAAGCACTACCTGATAAATTTTAATAGTTTTATTTTTCTCTTTCGATAACACTTTCTCTATCAATAATTCTATAAGGTAATTCTATTTTCTTATTTTCAATTAATTCTTTATTTATCAATTTTATAACCATTCTTATTGCCACTGCTCCCATATCATATAAAGGTTGATATACTGTAGTAAGTTTAGGTCTATACATTTTAGCTATCTTAACATCATTAAATCCTGCAACTGATATATCCTCTGGAACCTTATATCCAGCATCACATATAGCATTTATAGCTCCTATAGCAGCCTCATCCCCTGTTACAAAAGCTGCATGAGGTACTATTCCGTCATCTAATAATTCTTTCATGCTATTGTATCCACTTTCATAATCAGTTCCACCATACTTAATTAAACTCTTGTCCAATTCTATATTATTATTTGAAAGTGCTTTTTCATAACCAGAAAGTCTTTCCATTTCTAAAACAGTATCATCTTTACTTGTCATTATAAAAGCTATCTTTTCATGACCTTTCTTTATAAGGTGTTCTGTCATATCAAAAGTAGCCTCTTTATTACTGGTACTTACTGTATATATATCATAATCTCTAGCAGTTTTACTTATATATGTTGCTGGTATACCACAATTTTGTATATAGTTGATGTGCTCTTGTTCGACTATCCATGAAATCATAACTATACCTTCCACTTGTTTTGCCCTCAATAGATTTATACTCTTAAGTTCTTGCTCTTTATCAGAGTATGTATTAGCTAAAAGAATGTCATAGTCATACATTTTAGCAACTTCTTCTATTCCATTTAATACCTCATTAACAAAAGAATCTGAAACTTCTGGAACTATTACCCCGATTAATTGACTCTTCTTAGTTACTAGGCTTCTAGCAAGCGGATTTGGTATATATCCAGTCTCTTTTATAACCTCTAAAACTTTTTGTTTGACTTCATCAGTTACAGGTTTTGAATCATTTATAACTCTAGATACAGTAGATATTGACACGCCTGCTTGTTTAGCAACATCTTTTATCGTTATATTACCTTTCATCTTCATCCTCCTTATTTTACTAAAAATTTATCTAAAACTGAACCAAATTTTTGAAGGTTCCTATTTTAACTACATTTATATAAGTTTTTATTTTACCATAAAAGCAAGTACATTTAAATACATTATATTTTATATTATACCCTATATTCAACAAATTTAATAATATTCATTCTTAATTTAAATTATATTAAAAAATAAAATAAAAAAAAATGTTGGTATTTTATACCAACATTTTTCCATTTTAATGATTTCAGTATTAGCAGCCGCAGCCTCCGTCACCATCAAAGAATCCACCACATGAACAAGTTATTAATAATAGTATTAAGAAAGGTATCCATGACATTATATCAATATCTCTCCAACAATCTTCAAAAGCTAAGAATAGGAAGAATAGTACTATTATCCACCATCCTCCTCCACCAAAACATCCTTCTTCTCCAAAGAATCTATCTAACATAACAAAGCCCTCCTTTTTTTAATAACTACACTCTTATTCTAAACATCCACCACAGCAACAAAGTATTAATAAAACTATTAGGAATGGTATCCATGCCATTATGTCAAATTCTGCCCAGCTATCTCCAAAAGCTAAGAATAGGAAGAATAGTACTATTATCCACCATCCTCCTCCACCAAAACATCCTTCTTCTCCAAAGAATCTATCTAACAT